>JAURDA010000047.1 GCA_030828165.1 Candidatus Poseidonia sp. | reverse complement strand
CCACCCAGTCCTCCTTGGAATACTGGCAGTCGATGTCTTCGGGTCTGCCCATCGGCCAGTTCTTTTCCCACCATTCAATTCTGACTTGCTCGTGAATCTGGTCGGCCATCTGCATCAACCAAATCCTCGTGTCGTCGATGCACATCGCCACCGCCGACATGAGGTTGAGGGGGAAGCCAGCATGCTGGCAGAACTGGAAGGATTCCTCCGCAAGGTAGGTGCTGGCTTGGCCGCCCCATCCGGGGACGTGGTCGGGCACCTGCCAGTACGCTCCGAGGTTATGGGTGATGGTCTCCTGAGCGGCATACACCATGCCGCCTTTCCACGACCTGTGATGCTTGCCTTCGCTCACCAACCTCTCGTGTTCGGCCATGCCCCCGGTTCTGACAAAGGATTGCAGTTCCAAACTGAAATCAAACGTAAACACCGTGCCGTATTGGCCTTGCACCGTGAAGGTGTACTCTTCCCAGGTCACTTCAGGCGTGTCGTGGAGATACTGCATCACGGCGAGCCATTGGGCTCTCTTTTGCCAGACTTCTTCGCTGTCGTTGCTGTCGATGATGGCGTAGCCCTGGTAATCCAGGTCGGTCAGGCACAACTCCCACGAAGGCCAGGTGTCCCACGGCGTGCCGTTGGCGATGTTGTGCTGATTGTAGGCGATGAAGATGTCCATGAACGATTGAATCCTGTTGAGATTCCCGTTGTGGTCAATCATTTCCTCGGGGTTCGTGTAGCCGTTGGCGGCGTACCATTCGGTGTTGCCGTCGTGAATCCACGACCTTGCGCTGTTTGCTTCGTTTGTCTTTTCGTTCATTCTTTCACGTCCTTTTTTCGTTGGTTTTCTTTGGTTTCTTTGTTTCCATGTTCGTTCTTGGTTGCGTTTTTGCACCGCCGTGCGTTGAAATGGCTGGGGCACCGGGAGTCGAACCCGGATCGAAGGGTCCGCAACCCAACATGCTCTCCATTACACCATGCCCCATTGGACAGGAACCGGCGGAGGTACCCGGATTCGAACCGGGGTCCAGAGGTTCGAAGCCTCCGATGCTATCCGCTACACCATACCTCCATACCGTTCCTTTGGAAACAGCGGTTGCACTCAGAGAGTGCAGTGCTGACCAGCCAAATGCGATCGAATTCTCATCGACGGCGTTTCCAGAGGGACTGTTGTTCCACATTTCGGGTTGAAGATGTGCAGTCCCTCATGTTGTTTCCCCGCTGGCAAATCAACATAACCACCAGCCATATAAAAACATATCGGCTAAATGTATATACTCTTTCTTTCAAGAACCGTTCTTGTTTTATTGGGCCGCACCCGAAGGCACCTTAAAAAAACAGCCAAATGACTTGATAGAAAGGATGTAAAGTTATAACCAAACCTTGCTGAGAACTCTGTTATGACAACAATGTCGTCTCGAAACATGCTGATTGCCGGAATCGTCTTGGTTCTGCTGAACGTTGCCGCCCTTGCGCCTTTGGCCACCGGGGCGGTGGAGGGTGCCGTGGAGGAAAACTTCGCCACCTTCACGAAAGACAGCGCTTGCGCTGATGCCGACTGTACGGAGGCGGAAGAAGACTGGGCGGTGTCAACCGCTTCTCGCGACTTCTACGGCTACTCCATCACCAACGTGGCTGATGTCATGGCCAACGGGTCGATCCCCCCGGTCTACGAAAAGGTCGGACCCGTCACCTACGACATCACGACCACCAAGACGATCACCGGCTACGATGCCACCACCGGTGAACTGACTTACAACTCGGTCAAGTCCTTTGCTTGTTCCGCTGAGACCGCCGTGCCTTGCGACACGGACGTCAGCCAACTCAACATCGCCTTCCAAACCCAAGTGATCGGGGCCACCGGCCTTGCGATTGGCGGCATCATGGACATGACCAAGGCCGCCTTCACGGCAGGGATGCTCGCCAACGACCTCGAAAACACGATCCCAGCGACCACAACAGCAGACGACATGACCAGCACCCTCGGCATGTTCACCGCTGGAGCAGGGGGCAACGAAACGCTTGGAAGCGCTGCTCTGGGCGAGTACTTCTACGAGCAATTCAACGGTTACTTTGCCGCCATGAACCTCTCGGGCATGAACAACGTCATGGCTCCGAACACGACGGTGAATTACACCGCTGCTATTCGGGGAGCACAGCTCGCCATGAATGACAACAACGCCTCGAATGTCACCTTTGCTGGCACCCAGTTCAGCGACTTGACGATGGCGTTTCACAGCGCCATGATGCCGACCGGAGAGGACGTCAGTTTGACCACCAGCACCGGCGTGATGGCCTTTGCCGGCCATTGCGATGCTTACCCCACCGAAGATTACGCCGGCGTGATGGCCGACGCCGCCAACGGTTTCGCCAACGTGGGAGCCATGCAGCGGGCCACCATTTGGGGCTACATGGCCATGGCCAATGAAACCATGCCCGATGTGAACGCCACCATCGCTCGAGACCACGCCATGTGCTTCGGCATCGGTGGGTCCTTCCTCTCGGCAGGCGGTGCTGATGACACCTACTTGGGTGGGAATCCGGAGTCTCCTTCGGCGGCCCGCCGCATGGCAGGGTTTGGATTTGATGTGAACGATTCGGCCCTGGCCATGAACGTCTTGCTGGCCGGACACGGCACCGACACGCCTACCGGTTTGTTGGCATCCAACGCCGACGGCACTGCGTACGGCGTGGCCAACTTCCTCAGCATGGATGCAACGGATGCCATCACGGCCTTCGGCATTTCCGCCGACCAGTACGGTGCTCTGGCCATGTGGGCTGGCGGTTGGTTCACCGATGCCACCTCGCTCCCCATGGTACTCTTGGGCGGTAGCGGCGACATGACCGCTTCCCTCTTCGTCAACACCACCTTCGGCGCAGAAGACCCGCTCAACGGAGGCTACCTCGACAACAGCCTCAACATGGGCGGCGCTTGGATGCTTCTGGGCGGTAGCGAGAACGTCGCTCTCGACCCGGCTGTTTCCGGCAATGCTCTGTACGGTCCGCTCGGATTGACCACGAGCACCGGCTCGGCCATCTTCCTCTACGGAGAGCTCTCGGGTTACACGCCGCCGATCAACTTCACCACGATGGGCCCAGGTGAGCCAATGGAATGGAACGAAGCGACCATCGGCGCCCTGTACGGCGTTGACGCCAACGCTGCGGGCGCCATGCGTGCCCTCATGATGGGCCCGATTTACGGGACGACCAGCGAATCCTTTGTCCCCGGTTACTTGATGTCGAACTTCGGCACCACGCCCTACCTCACCCAATCGTTCAACAACTGGCTGCTCGGCTGGCACGACCCGGTCAACGCCTTCTTGGCCACCGGCAACCCGATGGACATGACGGTGGGATGGATGTCGCTTGAGACCAACGAGACCTACTACGGTTCCGACGGCGTGGCCAACGGCGACGGCACCAACTACACCGTCTGTACGGGTGAAGCCGGCGACTGTGACCAAGGCGAAACCCTCGCCGAGGACGGCTCCACCCAGCTCTCCTGGCGCAACGACGCCATGATGGCCGCCACCTTCGGCCTCATCATGCCCGAGTCCCTGGTCAACACGACCGGAGGCTTCCTGACCGGCGACGGCGACAAGGTCGACGTGAGCGGTTACGCCATTGCCGACGTCACCTGCGACGGCACCACCGATGAAGTGAAGGGCATTCCTGTGGACGTCTGCACCGCTTCGGTCACCGCCACCGAGCGCAACATCCAGGCCAACCTCTTGGGGACCTACAGCCTGCTTGACGCCACACCCGGTGCACTGCCCGTCTACTTTGGAAGCGACATCACGATGAAGGCCGAGCAAATCTCCGGCCTCATCATCGCTGGTGAATCCTCCTCAACGTTCTACCTTGACACCCGAGCTCACACCAACCAGGCCAGCACCCCAACCATGGACGATTTGACCCCGGTCTTCGAAATCCAGTCCGCCTCAACCATCGCCAACGACGATGCCGAGGAGATGGAAAGCGCCATCGTCCAAAACCAGGACAAGATGACCTACTGGACGAACTTCGACTCGTGGATTGACTTCGTGACCCTGCTCTTCTGGGTGGGCGGTATCGCCATGATCGCTCTGGGCATGATCGGTGCAGCCAACGCTCCTTCGGAGGAAGAACTTCCTGCAGCCGTGGCCCAAGAAGCCGCTGAGGACGAAGCCAAGGCAGACGACGCCCCATCGGAAGAGGAATCCTCCGAAGATGAAGGCGGCGAAGACGCCGAGTGAGTTCAACCCGAACGGGCGAAACCGCCCACGAGAAAGGTGGAAAAGGTCGCAAAAGCGGCTTTGAAGCACCCTCTCCATAGGGAAGAACATATAGGGATTCAAACAAGGGTCACCCGAAGGGAACATCTCTTCGGTGAACAACTTGAGTTGCAAGTTGAACCTCCCGCTTGGCCCGTCGACGAGGGACCCCTCGCTCGAAGCGGATCTGCAAGCAAGGCTCGAAGACGGTCACCGCATCTTCGTCGTCGGCGATGTTCACGGCCACCTGGCGACCTTCAAGGCCTTGCTTCACCGCCTTCGCTTGAAACCCGAGGACCGTGTGGTGTGCCTAGGCGACATGATCGACAGAGGACCCGATTCAGCCGGACTGGTCGCCTTGTTGAGAAGCCACCCCCAACTCGTCTGCATCAAGGGCAATCACGAACAGATGGCGATTCAATGCGTCCAGCTCAACGGGACGTTTGAAGCGTGGCCACCATGGATGCAACGTGGTGGGAAATCCACCTACGCCTCCTACATTGTTCAAGCCGAGGGCGACTTGTGGGAAGCAAAGAAAGCCATGCTGGACGATTTCATGTGGCTTGACACCCTGCCCACACAAATCGTGTTGGACGAACACCGTTTGGTCCATGCAGGATACGACCCTCGCATGCCGTTGGACCTGCAAGGTGAGAAAGAATTGCTCTGGATTCGCAAGCCGTGGTTCACCCACGAAGCGGCCGTTGACCCGTACCGAACCGTTTTCTTCGGGCACACGACCACCACAAAGCTGGGCAATGCTGCCGGAAAGGTGGCCTTTTCTCCGACCTGCTTGCCCGACGGACGACCCGCATGGGTGGGCATGGATGTGGGAGCCTACAATCACGTGGCTCCGGGCATCGCTGCGGTGAACATCGCCACCCTCCGAGTCACCAAACAACGCACGCTTCGCTGCGACCGCTGGTTCGAACGCATCAACACCCAGTCCACCAAAAGCAGGCAGAAGAGGAAGAAATCCTCAGCCCTTTGGGTCGGCAGGGACGAATTGCGGGAATCGGAGGTCGCCTTGAGTTTCGGGCTGAGAGCACTTGCGAAGCGAGCGAGTGAGGCGGGCAACTCCACGCTTCGAGCGCAACGAGAACTTGAGCAGGTTGGCGTGGTGTTTGACGTGCCGAGCCCGGGAGTCCGATCGGTAACCTCCCGTCAAGGGTACCGCATCGTTCACCAACATCCCGAGCGAAGTTTCCCGATTCAAACACCACGAGGGCCGACCGATTTCCGAATCTATGCGTGCAGGAAACCGAGGGACCAAAACCGCCCCGGGCTGCGCCCAAAAAACGGTTCACTTTCCACATCGGCCTGACGATTTCCGGAATACCTTTGCCGAATATCCGCAAAAAAGGGCGATGATGCAAGGATGATGCACGTGAAACAACATTAAAGAGGAAAGAAGTTGTTTCTTTCGTTCATGGAAGGCAAAGGCCCTGTACCAACTTCAAGCCGCTTGAGCACCGCATACTTGCAGGTGCTGAACAACCGAAAGGTGAACGCCTCGATGCTCAAGTGGAGTTTGGCCTATGCCCAAGCGGAAAAAGAACGCCGAACCTCAGGCAAAGGCGTGACCCTCTACTTGCTCTGAATCTCCATCGGCGTGATCCTCTACGTGCTCTGAGCCTCCATCGCCGTGAGCCACGCCTTGCCGATGGGAAGGATGAGGTCGCCGGTGAGCGAGCCGTGAACGGGCCGTGAACGAACCGTATAACGAGCCGAGGAACGAGCCGTGAATCTCTTGATTTCCTGAATAGAACACCAGAGCCTTCATGCAAGAAGTTTCTAGGCTCACCGCCCGAACCACGACTCATGGAAGCCGTTGCGTGGGACGTGCTCCTCGCAGCAGGGACCGTGTTCCTCCTCGGGGCCATGTCCCCGGGCCCCAGTTTGATGGTGGTGTTGCGCAACACCATGATCGGCGGACGAAAGCAAGGCGTGATGTGCGCTCTTGGTCATGGCCTTGGCTTCGGTTTGTACGCCGGTTTAGCCGTGTACGGGCTCATCGTGGTGTTGGAAGAAGCGCCCGCCGTCTTTGCGGGCTTGCAATTGGTGGGCAGTGCGCTGTTGCTCTGGTACGGCTGGTCGATGTGGCACGCCGACCACGAACGCCTGTTTAACGAGGAATCGGCCTCCCGAGCCCAAGGGTTTGGGGAAGGATTCGCCATCGCCTTCTTCAATCCGAAAATTGCCCTCTTTCTCGTCGCCGTTCTCGCCCAAGTCTTGCAGCCCGACATGAACCTCACGAGCAAGGCGGCCGTCGGCCTCTTGGGCATGCTCATCGACACGCTGTGGTACCTCATCGTCGCCCTTGTCCTCACGGGCACCCCTTGGTTGGACCGCCTCAAGGAACGGGCGACGACCATTCACCGACTCACGGCCTTGGTGCTGTGGGGTTTTGCGCTCAGCGTTGTGTTCCAACTCGCTTCAACGCTGGCATGAAGGGCAGTAAAACGTTGACCGGTTGCTCTGGACCAAACGACGAACGACGCCTCCGCATCCTTCTTTTTGACAGGGCTGTCCTTCCCTTCCGTAGACGGCAAACTGGTGGGCAAAATAACCCAAGGTACCGTCCACGGCAGCGAAATCGTTGAGGGTCGAGCCGCCCGCCTCCAGCGCTTCGTGAAGCACGTCTTTGATGTGGCCCACCAGCGTTTCCAAGCGTTTGGTGGGTGCGCCGTTTGCCCGAACGAGGCCCTTCGCTTCGCGACGAGGCGAGATGCCGGCTCGATGGAGGGATTCGCAGGCGTAGATGTTGCCGACCCCCACCACGGTTTTCTGGTCCAACAGCGCGAGTTTGATCGCCGTTCGCCGACCTTCGAGGCGTTGTGCGAGGTCAACCGGGCCCCACGGGTCGAAGGGCTCGGGGCCGAGGTCGACGAGCAGGGGATGGGACGTTTCCTCGGCGCTCGAAAACAGGTCAATAATGCCGAAGCGTCGCGGGTCGGTGTAGACCGCCCGTGAACCGTCGGTGAAGACGAACTCCAGGTGGTCGTGTTTGCCCCCAAATCCCGTGCGGTCGCCAAAGGCGGAGACGGGCACGCCGCCGTTCACGGTCGCCAGCAGCGGTTTGCCTGCGGCGTTGGCTTCGTTGGCATCAAACAACGTGTAGCGACCCGACATGCCCAGATGGGAGAGCAGGACGCGACCGTCATCGAGGTCGAGCAAGAGGTACTTCGCTCGGCGCCGAATGTTCGTTATGGAGCAACCCGCAACGGTCGGCAGGTCTTCAGGAAAGGGATACCGCAAGCCGCTCCTCCGAATGAGCACGTCCTCAACGGTCCGTCCTTGAATGCCACGAATCAGACCTTGGCGTACCGTTTCGACCTCGGGCAACTCAGGCACGGTTTGCACCTCCGGAACGCACGACGAACAGGCGGTGGTGGTCTTCGTAACCGGTGAGGTCGATCACCTCTTCAACGGTGAGACCCGATTCGTTCAACGACGCTTCCACCCGAGCGAACAGCGCTGCCTCACCGTCGCCCGTCCAGCGTTCGCTCGCCGCTTTCAGGGAGAGCAGGCCTTGCCCGCCGGGGGCGAGGAAACGACGACAAGCGGAAATGAAGATCTCGACTTGGCCCGCCTGCGCCACGTCTTGAAAGAGCCAAGGCACACGGCGAGGCAGCAGCACGCCCCAAGCGGCGTGTTTTCGTGCATCACCGAGCACCGGAACAAGCCCCGGGCGATGAGCGGCCATGGCGGTCAAGTCCCGAAGGCAGCGAGGTGCGAGGTCGACGGTGACGAGCCGGCCGCCAAATCGGTTGGCTTCACCGCACAGGTGGTCGTGGAGATGGCTGACGGAGGTTCCGTGACCGGCCCCCAGGTAGAGCACGCTTTGTCCGGGCTCGGGCAGGAGGTCGGCGGGGTCGCCCTTGGTGCGCAGCATCGCAGCACCCAACTTGGAGCGTTTCGGGTCCCAACGCCGGTGTTCCTGCCCCGAAAAGGGACGCAAGGTCTCGCCGTAAACGGAGGTCTTGGGAACGGCGTTGAGCGTCCAAAGCGTCCTTCGGTCAAGGCGAACCGTTGACGAGAGATGGGTCGGCCCACGCTGACGCCGGTTTTTACCTCCGCCCACGCCCGTCACCTCTCACCGGCGAGACGGCGGCTGTTTGTTGGCCTCGCGCAACGCTTCAACCCGCTGTTCAACGGCATCGACCTGTTCCGCCGTCCAAGGTTCACCTTCAAAGGCGTCCACCTTGGCGGCGATGCTGATTTTTCCAGCGAGCATCCGAGCGATTTTTCCTCGCACCCAACGTGGAGAGCGGCTTATCCACGGATGCATGAAGATGTGGCCGTGTTTGGGCGACGGTGCCCCGGTCTTGAGGTGGTGGAAGAAGGCCTTCTCCGCACCGAGGATTTGGACGGTGCCCGAGGGCAAGCGAGCCAAACGCTGGCGACCGTGAGCCTCCACGCACAGGCGGGCCGCCAAGAGCGGTCCGACGAGCGCCGAAACGGATGGCAAATGCTCCGAGGCCAAGCCCCTGAGCGCATGCTCCATGCGGTCGAGGCGTGCGTTGGCGTTGGCGGTGGTCTCAGCCCATTCCGTGATGGCTCGCCACTCCGCATCGGAGGGCAAAACCGGCGGAACATCAAGCCCCATCGTCAAGGCGAACTCGGAAGGCGAAGAACATCCAGCCGTGGTCCGAACGTAGGCTGCCCGGTCCGTCGCTCGTGACATGGGGAAGAACAAGCCGACCCACTCCAACAAACGAGATTCCATGGTCAAATGATGCGCACGCAACTCATCGCTGCCGCGAACCAGATGCTCCAAACGACGGTCGGGGTCGCTTGCAGCTGCTTGGACGCCCTCAACCGACAAGCGCAACGCCGCCCGGTCCGCCGCTGTTTGCTGTTCATGCGAAGGCAACGGCCAATCTGCTTCGGGCAAGTCCTCGTCACCATGGACGCAAACCTTCGCCTCGGGGAAGCGGTCGTGAAGCGTCTGCGCTTCGGGAATCAAGCCGCCCTGCGCCACGGTTCGCAGACGCTCGACCACGGCATGTTCGGTCATGTGCCCGTCCCATTCGAGGACGTCAACGAGGTGGCCGTGTTCATCGGCGACGGCTGCAGCCCGCCAATCGTACCACAGCCACATGACCGATGCCTGGAGGCCGGTGATTTTGACCCTTCCCCTTAGCGCAGCGAAACCGATGTTGAGATGATGCAAAATGAATAAATGAAAGAGCATAACCTAAATACTCGACACGCAGGGGTTTAGGCCATGTTTTGCCCTAAATGCGGGACGCTCTCTTTCCCATCACCAAGCGGTGACATCACCTGCACGAATTACAAGTGCGGTTATTCCGGTCCGGCCAACCTGAAAACCAAGATTGGCGGGAAGGAAGTTGACCTGTCAAAAGCGAAATCGAGCACCAACGTTGAATCGCGTGCGTACGAGGTCATCAAGGACTCCGACAAAATGCAAGGTGTCCTCACCAAAAACACCTACATGTGTCCAAAATGCGATTGCGTTGAGGTGTTTTCGTACCTCGAGCAAACCCGTTCTTCGGATGAGCCCGAGACCCGGATGCTGACCTGCAAAGAATGCAACCACGGTTGGCGAGAATACTGATCTCAGTAATCGCTTTCCACGCGAGGTGCGAGGAAGTAGGTCACTTCACCCGCTCCGTCCATGATGCTGAACTCAATGCGAAGTGGGAAACTTTCGCCGAAGCCCAACTTGACCGTGCCGACCGAACTGAACAGTTTGGCCAGCGGCACGAGGTAGGTGAGGGAGTATTGGCTGCGAGCCGGTGAAGCGCAGTTCAGCGATTCCAAGTCCTCTTTCGAAAAGGACACATTCACCGAATCGGGTTGCCCCTGAACGTGCACGGTGAACGCGTTTGCGTCGATGCTAAAGTTCACCAAATCGCCAACGAAACGGGACATGCGAAGCGCTTGTGAAAGGGCCGTGCCGTTGATTTCGATGCTCGAAGGGATCTCAATGTTGGGAAGGTTCGGCGAGTTGACCGTGCTGAGGTCGAGCGGTCGCAGATTCAGGTTGATTTTGCCGAGGCGAAGCGAAAGAGCGTCGCGATTCAGCGCCATCTCGATCATGTCGTCGGCTGCACCAACGCTCAGCAATTCCTTGACCTTCTTGAGTTCCAGCGCCAATTCGCTTTCCTCGATTTCCCACGTGTCAAAGGCTTTTGCGTCGACTTTCAAATCGACCATCGCCACGTGAGATGCGTCAACGACCGTGACTTGAAGCCGGTCCTCTTTGAACACGAATTTGGCGTCTTCAACGACCACCATCAGCGTTTCAACGATTTTGGTCATCAAGTCCTGGCGGGCTGTGACGTTCAACATGAGTTCATCCCTCTCCATCCGAAAGCCCATCGCGACGGCTTATGAACTTAGCACAAACGCAGGCATGAAAGCAAGCGTTCATGCGCGGATGCAATGAGAGCAAGAATTCTCCGCGCATGAAGAAAAAAATATACACCGCAGACAAGAATAGATTCCCATGCGTCACTCGAATCGTAGAACGGTTGCCGTCATTTTCACCCTCACGCTCGTCCTGTCGGGTTGTCTTGGACCTGGCGATGATTCGACCCAAGGGAGAGATGACGGAAGCATAATCCCAACGGCGCAAGGAAGCACAACAACGACTGTTGTCAACGGCAACTATCTCCCTATGGTTCAGGCATCTCAACTCGGTGCAACGGAGGCCAACATCTCTTGGGTGTGGGAGAACGAAACGACCACGACAACAACCACATCGGCGGACGGAACCACCACCAACACCACCGAAACAACCTCGAGTTTTTACAACGGGACGCTCGTTGCCTTGAACGTCTCCCTGTACCATTCCGCTATCGATCCCGAAGGGAGTACGATGGCGTTGGGATGGGACTTCAATTTGGACGGCTCGATTGATGCCCCTGTTTCAACAAATTCTGGATTTTCATCCCATTCAATCCCCATAAGCGAATGGAACGACATCCCAACAACGGACATGAAAATCAAAACCGTTGCGTTTGTTGCCATGGACGCCCTTGGAGGCA
>JAURDA010000046.1 GCA_030828165.1 Candidatus Poseidonia sp. | reverse complement strand
ACCGGTGACGTGGTCGGCCTTTTCCTCCTGTTGACCGTAGCCTATGCCTGGGTGGCATGGGTGATGATCAAGCGGAAGGCCGTCCTCGAACTTCATGCATACACCTCGTGCCTGAATTGCACGAACGAAACGCCAAAGCAGGGAACGCATTGCATGAATTGCGGCAAAGCGATGGAAACGTTTGGAAGTTCAGTATGATTTGGCCAGAAGGACACGCCGATTGGTGGGCTTGCCGGTAACATGGCAGGGGCGCTCCGAGTCGAACGGTTCGGTGGCATCACCAAGGAACGATAGCCCAGTTGTTCGTTCTATAACTTCTGCATGGGCATCCGAGCCGTCGAAAGCGAGTTCGTAGATGTGCCCGTCGTTGATCTCGCCATCAAGGCGCCAAGCCCCGTCCTCGTTGATCAAGGCTGGCAACGGCTGGACAACATCACCCATGTGAGCCCTGGAACGTCGTCGAAGTTCGTCACTGATTTCATCGAGCACACGATAGCACTCATCGACGATGTTGTCCATCGGGAGCGGTTCCTTTCCACCCGTTCGACGAGCGGCGAAAGCGGTGCCTTGAGCGATGTCGCGAGGACCGATGTCCAAACGGAGAGGCACGCCTTTGATTTCCCAATCGTAGTACTTCTGACCGGGGTGGAGGTCTCGGTCGTCCACTTTGACACGGAGGCCACGGGAGCGGAGTTTGTCGGCGACCTCGTGGGCAACGGCAATGGTGTCCACCTCGAGGTTCTTGCGAATCATCGGGCAGATGACAACTTGGAACGGGGCGATTTTGGGAGGCATGATGAGGCCGTTCTCATCACCGTGCATGCCGACCACGGCCCCCAAGAGGCGCTCGGACATCCCGTACGTTGTTTGATGGCAGTGGGTTTGTTGAGCGTTGAGGTCCTCGTAGGTCACGTCAAAGGCCTTCGCCCACTGATCTTGGTAGTGATGACACGAGGCGACCTGGAGCGTTCGCCCGTTGGGCATCACCGCATCGATGCCGATGGTGTACCAGGCGCCCGGGAAGGTGTCCCAAACGGGTCGTTTTGCCTTGATGATCGGCAAACAAAGGTCGTCCATGATACGGTCAACGATCTCCAAATCTTCCTCGATTTGGCGACTTGCATCCGCTTCATCGGCGTGAGCGGTGTGGGCTTCAAAGAAATGAATTTCTCGAACCCGAATGAAGGAACGGGTTTGTTTCGTTTCATAACGGAAGGTGTTGACCATCTGGTATATTTTCAACGGGAGGTCTTTGTGGGAGCGGATCCACAACGGAAACATCGTGTACATGGCCGTCTCCGACGTAGGTCGTAGGAACATCGGGATATCGAGGTCGTTCTCACCGGCGTGCTTGACCCAGTAGACCTCTTTCTTGAAACCGCCTTCTTCGTCTTCGTCTCGGAGGTCGTCGGGGTCCACCCCTTCTTCTCTGGCTCGCTTGAGGCGAGCAACCAAGGCATTTTCCTTCTCCAAAAGGTTCTCTGGAATGAGCAAGGGGAAATTGACTTCCTCGTGATTGGTTCGCTCCATTTCGGCGTGCGTGAGCGCATCGATGAGTTTCATCGTCTTCCAGCCGTAGGGCCGCCAGACATCCATCCCTTTGATCGGGTAGCGTTTGTCAACCAGCTCGGCTGCCTCAACCATGAAGGGGTACCATTCATTGAAGTTCTCGGATTTGGATGGAATCCCGCGCTTCGCTTTCCCGTGGCCCATGGTTTTGGGGCGGACTTCGCCATCATCAAGATGACGCTTTCTCTCCGGTCAAAACCGGGGACTTGCCCACGGCGATGAGAGCGACCAGAGCAGCAGCGCACCATACGACTTCCAGAACCAAAAACGCCCATTCTTCGATGAGGAACGCACGGACCCCCAACAGACCCGAACCAAAAGCCATCATCACCAGGTAAACCGGTTGCTTGCTGTGCAGCACATTTCGGGTTTCGAGCAAGAAGGCAATCAAGATGCTTAGCATACCGATGTAGGCAATGGCTTCGGAAAGAAGACCATCAGGTGAAATGAGCTTCACTTCCTCTTGCTGAGAACGATGAAGGCGACCAAGAAGGTGACAAAAGCCACAAGGTCAGGAATGCCGATGCCACCTGCAGTGCCGCCCAAGCCACTCATGCTTTCAGAGAGCACGGAATACGACCAGCCGTCGGATTCGCCCACCTTGGTGATGTCCATGAGGTTGATTCGAGTTTGCTCTGGACCTCGGCAGGCCCCGATCCCGGTTGGGCAGGTGCTTTCGAACAACGACGAAAACAAACCGAACACGTTGAGCACCACAACGAGCAATCCGCCACCAGCAACCCATCGCAAGGGGTTCCTTTTCTTGGAAGGCATGGGAGGGATGTCAAGATTTGGCTGAGGAACGCCGGGAAGCGGAACGTTCGTCTCAACCGGAACGGTCGAAGCGATGACCTCAACGAGCATGTCGGTTGGAGGAGCAACTTCCGTTAACGGAGCACCCAAAGGCACGGTACCTTGGGCGTCTCGGGGCTTCACCGGTTGGACCGCAGCGATTTTGATGCCGTAAAGGCGGTCTGCGAGGCTCACGAGGGTCGGTTCATCGGCGATTTCCGACGGGTCCAACTCACCGTCCAACAATTGTTGAAGTCGGTCATGGATGGACGACATGGCAAGCCTCCGTTAGAGGTGCGTATCCGCTTCCCTTCATGAAGCCTCCTTTGATGAAACTCAAGGAGAATTGGTCACTCTTCTTGCCCATCGTGCCGAGCAAGGAGTTCTTTACTCACCAAACCGTTTCCGCAATGGGGGCACTTGTCGGCTTGACCCAACATCGCCGGGCGTATGGCCAGCACAGCAAGACACGTTGGACATGCCGCCAACATTTCCCCGTCCTGGAGGTCGAAGGATGTGAGCGGATTGGTGTTGTGGTAACCCGACCGGTAAACCGGATGCCAGTGGAACACGGCACGACGGCCCGAGCCCAAGGCAGCCCAACCCATCAAGAACGTGAACACCAAACCGATGAGAGCCCCCGACATCAATGCCTGGAGAAGGTTGAGAAAGGCAAGGAAAGCGAACATCAGGCTGGCCGTAAACAAAATCGCGACCGAAGGCCAGTATGCCCACGGACGACGGTTTCGATACCCGGCGTAGACCGAATAGGCCAACACCATCGCCGTGACGAGGAAGGCGGTTGCAGCCCCTGCAGAGGGAAAGAGACCGAGGGCACCAAGAGCGGTGTAGGTGAGGTAGACGACGATGCCCGCGTCCACCAAGACCACGAAGCCGGTCCCACGATGCACATGAGCGATGGGGTCACCGGCATAGGATGCGGAGGGTGCTGAACCCGCCAGAACCATCTCATCGGCACGGTCACGAGACACGGTTTTTGCTGATGCCGTTCACTTTTGAACCATTGGTCGGTTCACGAAGAACGAAGCGAAGATGTCTTGACAGGAGGGGGCGTGGCGGGAACATGGCGCTTCGGGACACCGATGTCATCCAGACCGGCACAGCGCTCGCCGGCAAGTCCGTCCTGCTCGGCGTGACGGGCGGAATCGCTGCGGTTGATACCGTCCGCCTTGCCCGTGCTCTTCGACGGGAAGGCGCCAACCTCACGGTGGTGATGACCCCCTCCGCTCAGCGCATCATCACCCCTCTTGCGGTTCGGTGGGCCTCACAGGCCGAGGTCATCACCGATTGGGACGGGGATTTGAAGACCTTGAACCAAGTCGACGGGGTTCTTGTCGCACCCGCTACACGGGATGTCCTCGTGAGCCACCTCCATGGGCTGCAGCACGGCCCGTTGATGATGGCCCTCTCCGTCGCTCGCTCAAGAGGAACCACGACCGTGTTCGTTCCAAGCATGCATGAAGATCTGGCCAACGACCCCGTCACGGAGGACGTCGTCGCCTCTCTTCGTGAGGCCGGGGACGTCGTGCTTTGGGGCCCGCTTGAAGAGAGCAAACGAAAAACCCCCTCGGCGGAGGAAATCGTTGCCCGATTTGCTCATGAAATCAACACCAAGACACCTCAACGACGCTCGGTGGTGCTCACGCTCGGGGCCACACGTTCGGCCATCGACGACATTCGCCACGTCCAAAACACGAGTTCGGGCGCAACGGGCTGGTCGATTGCAAATCATCTATACAAACACGGCCATGACGTGACCTGCGTGGCTGGAATCACCACCGCACCCCAGCCGGTCTGGCTTCCCTTGGTCATCTACACGCCTTCACCCGAGGCGATGTTGAACGAGTGCGGAGCACTGGCAAACGATGCCATTGACGCCTGGGTTCACGTTGCAGCGGTGCTGGATTATGTGGTCGAATCCCCTGCTGAAGGAAAACTGGCGAGCCAACAAGGCCCGCTTACGGTTCCTTTGGTTGAAAGCGCCAAGCACATCGTTGAGCTCAAAGATGCCTGCAAAGGCGCCGTCCGCATAGGGTTCAAACTCGAGTCCGGCATCAAACAGACCGATTTGATTCATCGAGCCTATGCTCAAATCCAACGCGCTGAGATGACCGCCGTGGTGGCCAACCGACTCGAAGATCTCGGACGAGAGGGCAAGCCCCGAGGGTACTTGGTGGACCGTCACGGGGCGCACTTCGTTCTGGAGACCGAACACGACCTGTGCACGGCCGTCCAGACCTTGGTCGAAAGCGAAGCGGAGGCGTGAAATGCCCAAATTTGCCGTCATGGGTCACCGAGCCATGGCCAAAGGCAAACTGCCCCTCAACGACCTCGCAGGGGGTGCTGGCCGAATGGACGTGCTCATTCGAGCGACGATGGCCGCCCTCCTGACAAGTCATGGATTGCGAACCGACACCGTCGTGGTGTTGCATTTACTGGGAGGACCCGGTCCCCCTAGGCGCATCAAATTTGACGGTGAGCGCCTCAAAGGACTCCACGCAGATGAGCGTTCTATAGCCGGGACCATCGCCAAGGTCATCGCTCTCCCGCTCCCGCCAATCGGTCGCTGGGACGAAGTCACGGCTGGACTAAGCCACAGTGGAGGACATCTGAGCACCACCCTTCGAGAATGGTCCGATACCAAGGTCGTTGTGTTGGAAGCCCACGCACCACGCCTCTGGGAAGATGGGGCCGTTCTTCCCCAGAAAGGGGAGAAGAAAACCAACGACCTCGCCTTTGTGCTCAGCGACGACCAACCTTTGGACTCGGAAGATGTCTCCCCCCACTTGGAGCGTTCGCTCGGTGATGTCTGGCTTCAAGGACACATGGCCGTTGGCCTCGTTCACTTTCTCCTCGATGAAGGGGTTGAACTCAATCTCGGTTGAGCCAAGTTGGCCAACCGTCCACCGCCGTTTCAAGTCCGTGGGCAAGCAGGTCTTCGTCCAAAGCAAAGGGGTGACTTTGCGGCCAAACCGAAAGCGGGGAGAGGCTGGCTTTTCCTTCCTCGACCGCATCGCAATCCCCGGACAGAACCGGAGAGTGGTCAACAGAGGCAGCACCGATGGTGAAGGTGGCTGTTTCAAAGCCATCATCACCGTCAAAGCGTACCGCATTTCGGTACCAACGAACACCAAGCCGAGTGCAAGCCCAATCGCCGTCCCATTGCGGAGGCGTGTTGAGATTCAACATGAGGTCCCCGTTGGAAAAGGCCTCCATAAGCGCCTCATCCGGGGAGGCGAGCCATCGGGCGTCGTTGTTCGGCGTCGGCCATGCCGTGAAATATACCGTGTCCATTTGGCCATGGGGGCGCCCGAGGTTCACCGCAACCGAGGGGAGGCAATCACAAAGGCGACGAACGGCTTCAACCGTTGCAGCGACGGCCCTTTCCATACCCTCTGCATCAAACGAGGTGTACGAGGAAGCCAAGGCCGGCACACCGTAGAGGCCGGCTTCGCGGGCCGCTCCCATGGTACCGCTGTGATAGGCATCCTGAGAGAGATTTGGACCCAGATTCACGCCGGAAACGACCAGTTGGGGGGCAATTCCCGGAACGAGACGCTGGAGACCTCCATCGAGCGCCACGATCATCGTATCGCAAGGCGTTCCATCGAGTTCAAACAGATGGACGGGACAAGCGTGAGGGTCAAGACCCCACGTGTCGATCAAATCTTCGCGGGACCGAAACGGCATCGGTTTCATCAAATTGATGCGCATGCCTGTTGCTGAATGGTTTGCACTTGGAGCGAGGACGGCAAGGGGGAACCCTGCGGCATGAAGCTCTTGAACCATCAATCGAAACCCGACCGCTTCGATGCCGTCGTCGTTGGTCAGCAGGAGCCATCCGCGTCGCCCGGTCATGGTTTCACCGTTAAACCGTCAGACCGGTGTGCTTTCATTGTTCGCTTCGGCCAACGATGCCTGTTCGGCAGCCACCACCACCGTCATGAGACCGGCTAAGAGGACGGCACCGCCGACCCATGTCCACTGGCCGGGGACGCCAGCACCAAAGAAGAGCCATCCAATCAACGAACCCAGCACCGGTTCAAGGGTGACCGCAACCGAAACCACCAGCGGTGAGATGTAGCGAAGGCAGGTGTTGAGGCCGGTATGGCCCAAAAAGCCCGCCACGCAAGCCAACAACAGGAACCAACCAAAGTAGGCCGGGTCGGTCCATCCGAAGGAACCGAATGTTCCAAAATCCTTCTCCATCAACATCGAGGCGGGAAGCAAAAGCACCGAGGCGATGAGGGTGACCGGAAAAGCGTAGAGAAAAATCGGCATCCAGGTCCGAAGAATCCGACCGACCACAATGTAGCCAACCACAAAAACCGCTCCACTGAAGGCCAGCGCATCACCAACCACCGTGACCGTCTGGTCACCTTGTGCTGAACCCGCATCAAGAAGCGTGATTCCGGCCCCTGCAAAGCAAATCAGTGCCCCAACCGATTCCAAGCGTTGAGGCGCCCGGACGGCCGCAACAAAAGGAGCGAGCATCAGCATCCCAACCACGATGACGAGGGGGTGGGCCGTGACAAAGAGCAGGGAATGCGTAAGCGTCGTCATGTCGAGGCTGGCCACCCACGTTCCAAAATGGGCTGCCAGAGCGACACCGCTTGCAAACAACAGTGCCCATGTTCGCCGCTCTCGATATCCAGCACTGGTTGCCTCATCCATCGACGACCATTGCCGATAGAAAAATGGAAACAGGACGATGGAGGTGAGTTGCAAGCGCCACGATGCCCGCAAAAGCGGTGGAACAGCATCAACGTGTTGGAACAGAGCGCCAGCGCTCGAAACGCCCACCACGGCAGCAGCGAGCAATCCCCAAACCCAACGAGGCGTTTGGGCAGTCATCATTCGGCCCACGCTCAAGCCTTGGTGGAGGCTTCACCGCCAATCACGCCCGCACGCTTGAACAGGTAGTAGATGGCGGCCCCAACAGCGACGTTGATCAAAATCAAGCCGGCCATCCGAATGCCGTACCATGCCTTGGAATCGGGGAAGTTGTCCACGCCCATGACGGTGCGTCCCGCGCCGGTGTCATCGTACCATATTGAATCGATGAACGATAAGATGCTGGATTCGGTTCCGAAGAAGGCCTCGCCCGTGAGCAAACCTGCTGCGACCATGAAGGTGCTGAGCAGAATGAGCGCCCGCTGTTTTTCGGCAACCGTTGTCCCTTCGCTTTCTTTGAGGGCGTCAATTCTTGGTTGCAACTTCTTGTCTTCCCATCGGTCTCGCGCAACACCACCGATGAGCATGGGCAGCGTGTGGGGGACGTCGAGGTACATTCCCAGGCCAAAGGAGGTGCCCATGCCGGTGGCCCATTCAACAAACATACCGAGCAGGAAACCCAGTGCGAGCAAGAAGAGGTCTCCTTGCCCCTCAGCGAAGATCACCGAGAAGGTGGCGAAGGCGTTGGCCTGTGGTGCAATGAGCTGGATGCGGCCTTCGGCGAGTTGGATGGAAAGGAAAATAGCGACACCGGCCCCAATGATGGCGCCTGGCACCACGCCCATGATGTTCCCTTTCGAAATGTGATAGGGGCGGTTTCCGATGTAGAGGCTGTTCTTGTAATCCCCGATGACCGTCCCGGACATGGAAATGGCCGAACCAAACACCGTCGTACCGACCAACCCGAGCAGTACGGCATCTTGCGTTGAGAGGTCGAGCAAGTCTTGAGCGTTGAGGAAAACGCCGAGAAGCATGAGCAGGACGATGAACGATGTGCCAGAAACAGGCTCGATACCGGTTTCACCCATCACACGGACGGCGATAGCGCCGAGCATGAACGTGGTGAGAATGAGAACCATAGCGAACACAAGGGCTGCGAGGGGCGAGAAACCACCGATGCTGAAGATGAGAATCATGGCGAAGAACGTTACGCCCATGAAGATGGGAATGTGTTTGAGCGGCCATTCGTACCAGCCTTTGCCCTCCATGTATTCTTGGCTCCCGTCGCCCTTGAAAGCCGAGCCGATGTCCGAGAAGATGTTGGCAAAGGTCCGCCACATTTTGGCCAAACCGAACATACCGCCTCCAACGATGGCGCCGATGGCGATCGTCCGCACGGTCTTGGCAAAGGCGATCATCTGCAACGGCGCAGAACCACCGCTTGCGTAGTCCTGAATGGGGATGTTGGCTTGCTGCGTTGCATCGTAAATGGGCACGTTCATGAACACCGCAAGCGGAACGAGGAAGAACCAGCCAACGATGGTGCCCAAATTCACCAGGAAAGCGACGCGGGCTTTCATGAACCAACCGATGGCGAACATCGAGGGCGTTAGCGCCACGCCGACGTAGGTGTAGGCGAAGGGGTTCCAAGCCGTTTCTTCCGACCAGTGCGTTTGCTTCAAGGAAATGCCGTCAACGGTGCCGGAGGGTTGGTGGATTTTCCCGTGTGAGTAAAAACTGGCTAGCCCGATGTCTCCATAATGAACGGTTTCAGCGATGTAATCCAAGAGGGCGACCTTTCGGTCGTTCAACCAAATGAGCGGGTATTCGATGAGGAACAAGCCGACCATGGTCACCACGGTCCAAACCCCGATGGTTTTCAAGGAGTCACGGGCATGCTCCACGGCACCGGTACTCACGTCCGAAGAAATGTCCAACATCTTCAGCGTGGCCTCAAAGCCTGGAAGAGGAAGCGGGTCTTCGACCAGCCATACTCTTCGGAAGATGATGAAATACATCACGCCCAAGAATCCTGCAAACATCGAAGCGACGATCCCGATGAAGGCCAAAGTGAAGGCCTCGCCGTCTTCCAACGTCACCAGCGGTCCGTCCGCTAAGGCGTACGCCGGTTGGCTGGCCAAAAGGAAAATAGCAGGGAAGGTGAAAATGAAGCCCGTTGAGGCGTGCGTCGCTCCGGTGGTTGCCGATGTGGCGATGTTGACCTCAGAAGGCGACCACTTGAGCGCCATACCGAGCAAGTACGCAATGTACCACGCCGCCGAAATAGCCAGTCCGAGTTTGAGACCGATGTAGGCGGTGACTCCGGAAAAGACGGCACCGATCCCGATACCGATGAGGACCTTGGGGGTGTTCCAATGCGACACCTCAAACGATTCTTGGAGGTTCTTTTCCTCCAAGTATTGCTCCAAAACCCCAGTGTTGAGGTTGTTGTACATCTCGTCGTCAAGCCATGTCAAGGTCCCGGCCTCGATGGCCTTCAGACCTTCAGGCGTTACCGGCTGGCGGTAGGCCGATTTTGTCACGGTTTTTTCCTTGGATTCTTGACCGTCCGCCACATCAACCACCCGCGACGCTTCAGCGTCCATTCACCGGGTTGAAGCGGCACTTCATGACCGTTGCGATGCTTTAGCACCGCGAGAGGCTCACTCTTCGGCTGCTTCGCCGGCGCGATTTCGGGCATCTTCTGCACGAGCAACAGCAATACCGTCTTCCACGTCAACCTTGCGCAGCAGGATGGCACCGGCTACGATGAGCAGTGAGATAGCGAAAATACCCACTCGGGAATCGAACCAAACGGTCATCACCGAATAGATCAGCGGGCCAAGCAAAGCAGCGACTTTGCCGAAGAAACCAAAGAAGCCGAAGAATTCAGCAGAACGGGTTTCCGGAACCATTTGTCCAAACATGGAACGAGCCAGTCCCTGTGACCCACCGAGAAGGGCACCCCCGAAAACACCGAGCAAAAGGAACTGGAAGAAGACGGACATCTGGAGTGGACCCCAAACCAAATCGCGAGCTGTGCTCGGAATGAAATCCAACTTTCCGTCGCCGAGGCTGGTCGGGTGATTTTCGCCCAGGCCAACCTTTCCGGCAAGGTCGCCACCTTCAACGCTGAAGGCGAATCGGGATTCCACCATGGAGGCGGAGAGGGTAGCAAGGGATTCGTTGGTGAGATTCACGGATTTCCCAACGGCCTTACCGTCATCATCAAACGCCCACTCGACCGCAAAGCCTTGTTTGTAAGCGTCGTTTTCGGCGACCGGCAGGAGGTCCATGTACGCAATGGCCCAGTCCTGCTCATCATCACCCGGCAGGGCAGCGAGGTTGTTGACGCCTTCACGTGCCGTGACCACGTAGGCATCCTCATCTGCATCCCAAGTATACTGGATGTCATACTCTTCGTGATTTTCCAATTCCAAGGGCGCAAAGGAGAGGGCACCAACGATGACGAAGCACCAGCAAACCAAGGAGAACTGAAGGGCCTTTTTCGTGCCCCATTTGTCGGCAAGTTTCGTGAAACCAATCGCAGCCGGTGCAGCGACGAATTGAATGATCAGAATGGTGAGAATCAAGCCTGTCGTGGTCAGTCCGAGCACCACGATGCCAAAGACACCGGCAAGCGCCGTCACGGAATTGATTCCGTCGATAAAACAGAAGTAGGCCAGCATGTAAAAGAAAAGGGTCCGGAAACTCTTGATGTCGGAAAGCGTCGCTTTGACTTCGCCAAGCGCCATCTTGGTCGAAGGAACAAGCCCCATCGGCTCCATCTCGTTCTCGATGTGGGGTTCCGGGACCATCTTGAAGGTCATTTGAGCAAAACCGAGCCACCACAACCCGGAGGTTGCCATCGCAAACGGAATGACCCAAGTTCCCTCAAGCGTCAGCACCATGGCGAGGTGGACGACGAGAAGCAGGCCACCTCCAAGGTACCCGGCAGCGAAGGCTTTGTTGGAAATCGAATCCATTTCAGATTCATCGCCCATGTGCGGAAGCAAGGCGTTGTAAAACACACCCGCTCCGTTGAGGCCGACGTTCGCCAGCATGAACATCACCATGGCCCAAATCCAACCCATTGATACGCCGAGGTACGGTGAGAGCGCCAGCAAAATACACGAGATGGAACCCACCAGCGTCAGAATTCGCAACCACCAAAGTTTGATCATTCGTCGGTCTGCAATCACGCCCAGCGAAGGCGCACAAATGGCCACAAGAAGGGCACCCACCATCACGGCAAAGGAAAACGTCGCATCAGCGGTCCACTCGCGACCCAAGAATTCACCTGAGATGCCGTTGGCCTCGGCGAACAAATAGGCGAACCAAGCGGGGAAAATGGCGGTTGTCACTGATGTTTCAAACGCACTTTTTCCCCAATCGTAGGCACAATAACCTCGAACACGTTGGTCTTTGCTGGTTTCCGTAGCGGTTGCTTCCATGTGCAACGGAGCGTTCGTTCACCTTATGAAGACATACCCGCCACGAGGAACGGAAAGGCACGAATGTGTTCGTGCTTGGTTCACCCGTCAATGGTCACGGATGATCTTGTACCGGCCAAGGGCTTCCATCCACATGATTTCCTTACCGGCCTCGATGTTCATCTCGGCCTCCAAGGGGAGAATCATCATGGAGTGGTCCCGCATGTTCATGGCGTGGACTTCCTCGCCTTCGATGTGCGTTACCATGGCCGTGCCCTTCTCGATCATGGGCACGTTGATGCTGTCCGTGACCGTACCGACGTGAGAGATTTTCTTGTCGCTAAAAATATTGACGAGTTCAAGGCGAGCCTTTGCGGAACCGTGCTTGCCTGGCTTGGATTTTGAGATGCTCAAAATCTTGTAGGCTTCGTCTTCAACAACGCAGAATCGTCCAACTTTCAACGTTCGAATTTCAACACGGTCGGTTCCCGGCATGGTTCTCCCTCAACCATCCCTTTTGGTCAGCCGTTCAACATCATCATTCATCGTCGAGCAAGCTCCTATGCTAGCAGTCCCATCTTTTGCTCAAGAGGACAAGTGTTCGGAGCAGACAAAGCCAACCAGGACGGATTCTAATGCTCTCCATCTGGTG
>JAURDA010000045.1 GCA_030828165.1 Candidatus Poseidonia sp. | reverse complement strand
TGCCTTCAGACGGTAGGAACTGCGCATCTCGACCACGCTCATGTTTTCGTCAAAACCCCACAGCCCGTACACGGGGTAACCGTCCATCGAAACACCGATCACCGCCGAGTGACTTCCGTTGTCGGTATTTGCTGACACCGCCGACGGCGTGCTGATGTTATAGTCCAGGATGCTCTGGCCCTCGTCCGCGTGCCAATGCAAACAATTCGCGTCGGCGTGGTAGTGGTAGGTCCCGCCCATGCCGCTGTGAGCGTGGCAGACGCCGAGTTCAATCGGCTGACGGTCTTCGTTGTACACGCCGTGATGGCTGGCGACCGCATCCCCACCCGGGCCGTCCTCCGGTCCGTAAAACGGCACCCCGTTGATGGCGATGGCCACCTCACCCAACGCCGCTGCGCATTCGTAATCGCCGTTTGCTTCGGGGCAGTTGGTCGCATCGTGGCCTCCCTCGGTGTCGTTCACCGGGGAACGGGGAATGACCCATTCGTAATTCTGAGCCGCTGCACAATCGTTGGCTTGGGAACAAGCGAGCGTGGACTCAAAATCGTGGTCAGGAAGACCGTTTGTGGCGATGGTGATGTGCGTTTCGTTCATCGTGATGCTGACCGAGCATTCGAGCGCTTCCACCGCTGCAGTCGTCAGATCGTCAACTTGCGTGATGGTGTGTCCGGGCTGACAACGGAACACGTCAAGCCAAAATTGGCCGAGGTCCGAGGCATCGTAGGTCGGTTGAGTCGCCTCGTTGGGTCCGGTCGTGTTGCCGGTCCCGTTTCCATCGTCGCCACCGTTGGTTTCGTTACCACCGCCCGTCCCGTTCTCCGATTGGTTTCCGCCTCCGTTGGTTTCGTTCCCGCCCCCCGTACCGTTCCCGGTTTGGTTTCCGCCTCCGTCCGTCCCGTTGTCCCCCTGAGAGGTGCTCGTGTTTTCGCGGGTGACCTCAACCGTCACGGCATCGGATTCGGTGCCTTCGCTTGGATGGCTGGCCTGCAGGAGGAAAGTCAAGGTCCCTGCCTCGTCGGTATCGACAACGACCGACCAGGAGCCCGTCGTGTTGGGTTGAGTTTCAACGGGTGCCTGCTGACCGAGGCGCACCTCAACGACCAATTCGTTGGGGTGAAGATGGTCGACGGCTCCCTCAAAGGTAACGGATGAGCCGTCGTCAACGACGTTGGACACGGTAAGCAGGGGTGCTGGATGGGTGTGCGCCAGCGAATGAGGGTCAGGGTAGGAGCAATCAAAACCCGCCGCTGAAGACGAATTCGAGACCTTTTCCGTGCCTTCAGGGCACGTGATGTCCTCGGTGTTGGTCGCTTGCTCATCGCTCTCCGATTCGTCTGGGTCAGCCAGCAGGGCAAGCAAACCACCCGCAAGCACCATGGCGAGAACCAACCAAGCGACGTTGCGTTGCATAGTCCTCCAAAGGTCGCAATAGCATTTCATCGTTCGCTTCGGTTGGACGGAACGTGTTGCACAGAATCAAACATTGATATGGTGCATCCTTGCATGTGGCCCCATGGAAACGATGATTCTCGGCGGCGGCTGCTTTTGGTGCGTAGAAGGTGCCTACAAACAGATTCACGGCGTCGAATCGGCTCTGCCTGCCTATGCCGGGGGCCACGTGGTGAACCCGTCCTACGAATTGGTCTGCAGCGGATCAACCGGACACGCTGAAGTCGTGGAGGTCGTGTTTGACCCGAGCGTTGTGTCCTACGAAACCCTGCTCGAGGTCTTCTTCACCGTCCACGACCCGACCCAACTCAACCGTCAAGGCAACGATGTCGGTACCCAATACCGTTCGTGCATCATGCCGATGAGCGACGACCAACGCTTGGTCGCCCAGAACACCATCGATGCCATGGCGGAGGTTTACGAGAACCCCATCGTGACCACTTTGGAAGAGCCGTTGAACTTCGTCATCGCTGAAGAAAAACACCACGATTACTACGCTCGGAACCCCTTCCAAGGTTATTGTGCGGCCGTGGTTGGGCCCAAAATCGCCAAGGTGAGGGCAAAACACGCTCACCTGTATCGGTAGATTGAACGGCGAAAAACAAGCAGGTCTCGGTGCCTTCGGTGCCATGGTGACGGATGGGTCAGATTCAAGAATCGCCGTCAGCCAGAGCAGACCATGGTGAACAGCATCCCTACACCGCCCACACCCGTCAACGAACCCGTGCTCGGCTACTTGCCCGGCAGTTCGGAACGAGCCGCCCTTGAGGCCGAGCTCAAGCGACAATCGAGCGAAGTCCTCGAAATCCCGTGCATCATCAACGGCCAAGAAGTGTTCACCGGCGACGTGGTTGAGCAGGTCATGCCGCACAACCACGGCCACGTCATCGCACGCGTCCACATGGCTGGAACGAAAGAGGTGCAAGCCGCCATCGATTCAGCGCTTGACGCCCACACCATGTGGTCAACCATGCCTTGGCAGGCCCGTGCTGCGATTTTCCTGAAAGCCAGCGAACTGCTCAAGGGGCCACGCCGAGCAGAAATCAACGCTTCCACGATGTTGAACCAGTCGAAAACCTGTCACCAGGCTGAAATCGATTCGGCGTGCGAACTCATTGACTTCTGGCGTTTCAATCCCGACTATGCACGGCAGATCTACGAAGACCTCCAGCCGCCCATTTCGCCATCGAGCATGTGGAATTCCAGCGAAGTACGGCCCCTCGAAGGATTCGTGTTTTCGGTCACGCCGTTCAACTTCTCGAGCATCGCCGCCAACCTCCCCTCCAGCGCCGCCATCATGGGCAACGTGGGCGTGTGGAAACCTTCTCGCAATTCCTACGTCTCGAACTACCGTTTGATGCGCTTGATGATGGATGCCGGCCTTCCGCCCGGGGTCATCAATTTCGTCCCCGGAAAAGCCTCGTTGGTCGGCAACATGTGCCTTGAGCATCCCGAGTTAGCAGGTATTCACTTCACCGGAAGCACGGCGGTGTTCCGCCAGATGTGGCGAGATGTCGCCAACAACCTCGAGAACCTGAAATCCTACCCACGCATCGTCGGTGAAACCGGTGGGAAGGACTTCATCGTCGCTCACCCCGACTGCGACCGACAAGCCTTGCTGGTGGCCATGCTGCGCGGTGGCTTTGAATTCCAAGGCCAGAAGTGCAGTGCTGCAAGTCGCGTCTACGTCCCACGCTCCGTTTGGGACGCCATCAAAGACGATTACATCGCCGAAGTGAACAAGATCACCGTGGGCGATGTGAGCGATTTCAAGAACTTCCTCGGTGCCGTCATCGACCGAAAATCGTTTGACAACATCACCGGATACATCGACTGTGCAGCAGCCAACCCGGATTGCGAAATCGTCACCGGAGGGACCTACGACGACAGCACGGGCTACTTCATCCAGCCCACCACCATCGTGTGCAATGACCCAAGAAGCGAGACCATGGCCGAGGAAATCTTTGGCCCGGTGCTCTCCGTTCACGTGTACGAAGACGATGCCTTTGAGGCAACGTTGGCCTTGTGCGACGCCACCTCGGAATATGCGCTGACCGGCTCGATTTTCGCCCAAGACCGTCGGCACATCGAGACTGCGCTCGCAGCCCTGCGTTACAGCGCTGGCAATTTCTACATCAACGACAAGCCAACGGGGGCTGTCGTGGGTCAGCAACCCTTCGGAGGTGCCCGTGGAAGCGGAACCAACGACAAAGCAGGAAGTCCGCTGAATTTGCTGCGTTGGGTCAGTCCGCGTTCCATCAAGGAAACCTTCGCTCCGCCCCACGATTGGACTTACGGTTTCCTCAACTGAGAAGCGACGGTTCAGGGCTGCGTGGTTTCAGCAGCCTTTCGCACGAGACGCGCTTGGTGGGCACGTTCTGCCTTGGCGAGAATATAGCGAGCAGGGATGCGGGCAGAGACGAGACCGATGAGGTACCAGCCAAGCGTGAGCAGCGGTGTAGCCACCATGACCGTGAGGGCTGCGGCCATCACCAAGAAACCGTCCGTGACCTGCCAGGACCAAAGTGCAGAGAGGCCGGTGCAAACCAAAAGCCACCACCGAGCCGCATACGACGGGGTCGACATCCCCTTGTGGTCACGCCGAGGAGCGAAGGCGGCAGCGAACCATTCCATGGCTAACACACTCATCGCGCCCTTATGAATCGCCGTTTTCGCCCCACCGTTGATGAAGGAGAACCTTGTGCACGCTGTACCTGCAATGATGATGGCCTCTGCCGAATGCTGTTTTTCAGTGACGATTGATGGGCGAACTGAGCGGGTACATTTTCAATTCGGTGGGCACGATGCAAGGGGCGCTTCAACCGCAACAGCCCAATCTGATCCCGCTGAGTCCGGCCCCAAACAACCTCACGGTCTGGCGAGCGTCCACACCCTGGCAGACGGTCCGGTCCATGTTGGGCCTGGTCCTGGTGTGCTTTTTCATCGCCCAAATCGGCGTCTTCATCGCCGCAGGTTTCATCGACGGTGACCTCAACGGCACCTGGGGACCCATGGAACCGGCCTACACGTTCATGGGAGGGCTCTGTCTCTCCCCGTTGCTGGCGCTTTTCTTCTACCTTCGTCGTCCGAGCCTGACCCACACCGTCCATGCCTATCCCCACCCCGAAGGAGGGGCCCTCCATGCCCTCGCAGGAGGAAACGTCGTTCGCTCCCCTGTCCCTACCGTGGTCCAGCATCACCTCTTTCGTTCAACCGCCCCTCTTGAAATGCCGAGACCCAAGCACCTCTGGTTGCTCTTTATTCTCGGCGTGGGTGTTTCGACGGTGTGCTTGTTGCCCCTGATGCTCACCGGCCCCAACGTTGCCTCGGTGCTCTTGGCCGTGCTCGTGGTCCTCCCCGCTTGGCTCATCGGTTTTGCGACGCCCGTCTTTGCATGGTGGTCCATCACCAGCCGGCATCTGGGCATCAACATCGCCCGGCGTGACGCTGAATGGATGTTGGCTGCAGGCATGCTGTCAACCGTTCCCGCCATCATCATCAATTCCGTTCTCACACCGGTCATGATCGCCCCGTTCGGCCTTGACGCCTATGCCGTGGGAACCTTGGGCGAGGGCATCGTGCTGTTCATCTCCGCGCCCGTTGGCGAAGAATTGAGCAAGGGTTTGGCCGTCCTCGCCCTGAGCCGACTGATTCTCTCGCCAAAACACGGCTTTTACGTGGGCTCAACCGTTGGGCTTGGCTTCGCGCTGCTCGAGAACGCCCAGTACATCTTCATGGCGCTTTTGGGAGAATACAGCAGCGTCTCCTACTTGTTCACCGCCGTGCTTCGTGGCATCAGTTCCATCCCCGGCCATGCGATGTGGACCGGTTTGACAGGGTACGCCATCGGATGCTGGTTGCAACGCCGCAACGGTCGTTCGCTGACGGGAGGAGGGGCGTATTTGGCCGAGGAAGCCAACGCCAACTGGGTGCTTTACGACAAAAACGGAAACGCCGTCTCCATGTCGTCCTGGACCACGGTGCCCTCCGACCGCATGGTTCGGATACTGACCCGGCATCAATCCCATGCTTGGCCGATGCCCACAACCATCGGGGTGGGTCTGTTCTTTGCGATGCTCGGCCATGCCCTGTGGAACGGTTCTTCTTGGGGCGTAAGCATGCTCCTTTCAGAGAGCGAGAGTGGCTTGGCCATCGCCTTGCAGCTTGCATGGCTGGTGGTGATGGTCCTTGCCTTGTGGGTGTGCATCCTGCGATGCTTACCCACCGTCGTCTTCGGCCCGAAAGCAGGGAGATACCAGCCATAATCGTGTCATGGCTTCAAAAACCCAAGGCGGTTGGAAAGGTTAGGGCATGTTGACTTGCTCACCTGAGGTGCCTTGGCATGGACGTGTTCGTCAGCGGTCCAAACACGGGCAATCTCGTGGTCACCGTTGGCTTGGTTGCGCTCCTCCTCGTCCTCTCGTCACGGGCTCGCATGCTCGATGCTACCGGTTCGAAAGCCGCTGCATTGCTCGGCCTTATCGTCGGCGGTTTGGGACACTGGACGTGGTTATTGATCCTGCTTGGGTTCTTGCTGAGTTCCCACAAAGCCACGAAATGGCGATTTGAGGAAAAGACGGCGTTGGGCCTTTGCGAATCGAGCGACGGTCACCGGGGTTGGACCAACGTGGTCGCCAACGGCGCCATCCCTGGACTCATCTGCATCTACGCCTACCTTTCCGAAGATTGGGCGAACGTCGTTTGGATTTTCGGCGCTGCCGTTGCGGTGGCCGCCTCCGACACCTTCGCCAGCGAAATCGGATGTCTCGACCCGCGAGTCCGGATGATCACGACCTTCAAACCCTGCCAGCAAGGCGAAAACGGGGGCTTTTCACCCAACGGTCAATTCGCAGCGGTTGTCGGCTCGAGCGTGGTCGCTTTGCTCACGGCGCTGGCCTGGTGGTTGACGGTTGACGCCGGCGAGGTCGAGGCCATGCAGCTCACCGGCGTGTTGGCGTTGATTGGCTGGCTGGGTTGTCAAATCGACAGTTACTTGGGCGCCTTGCTGGAGAACCGAGGTTACCTTACCAAAGGGTCGGTCAACGCCCTCGCCATCACCGGCGGTGTCGTCTTGATGGGTGCCTACCTGTCCCTGTCGTGAAGCAGTTCACCGGTGCATTGGCTTCTTGAAGAGGAACGCTTTCGTTCATGCATGGGGCGTCGGTCATGGGCCATCGGTTCGCTCTGTCTGCTCCTGCTCGTCGGCGTCTCCACGGCGGTGACGGCCAACACCAGCCCGACGTATGAACCCGGCTATGTTGAGTGGAACATCATCCCCCACGAGCGTCTCTTTGTTGAAGGTGTCAACGTCGAAGAAGCCGTGTTGCAGCGAGGACAAACCGATTCAGCGGTTGGCGGTTTCACAACTGGCGTGACCCTGAACGGCCCCGTTCCGGTCTTTACCCTTCAAAGCCCGCCGGTGGAACAAGCCGTTGAAGCCAACGTCCTGATGAGCGTTTATTTTTCGGCCATCATCGAGGGTGGCGGGGGCCCGCAATCCTGCACCCGCCAAACCGTGGTCGACTCCAGCACAACCCTCTCCTACACCGTCAGCGTTGGCGGGAGCGAAATCTACGCAGCCTCCGTGAACCAAGTCATCGACACCTCGGCTGAAAACGACGCCATGAACTTCTCTGGCGAGGTGCAAAACGTAACCTTGAGCCTCGCACCCGGCGACGCCATCACCCTCAGCGTCTCCGTCGAGCACCAATGTGCCGGCACCCAAGCACGGGTGCAGTGGGGCGGCTTTGAGCACAACAGCGGCGGCATCATCATGGAAGGCGTGCTCTATCAACCCGAAGCCCGCATTCTGGTGGACGCATCGAGGCTCGCTCACGTCGAACTTGAACACAAACTCCCATGGGGCTTAGAAGACCTCAAGGATGAAAAGTGGGAGATTTGGGGGCCCTTGCAGCCAACCGAGAAATCGATTCGAGACGGGGAATATTTGGTTGAAACCAGCGCTGGACGCATCCGAATGACCCGAGATTTGGGAGGAAACACCACCGTGTACACCTGGTCAGGGGCCAAAGCCTTGCCCGTTGGTGAATTGAATCTGCAATTTTGTTTGCGTACGATCGCTGGAAATTTGAACAGCGATTGCCACGCAGAAGGCATCCTAAGGTTCGAAGTGACGAAAGGCGACGAAGGCTTCGCAAACGCTCCGCTTTGGTTGTCCCTGACCACCGTTCTGGCGTTGTTCGGTTACGTTGCCAACGCCTTCCGTAGCGGCTTATTGATGCCGCTTCCAATTCTCGGTGCGCTCGTGGTTCTTGCGATGCTGACGCTGCCGACCGTGTTTGACCAACCCAATTTGGGGGCCGACGCCATCATTCTCGACAACACCAAGGCGAACGATGCCGAGTTAACAGCGCTGGACGGTTCCACCGTATCCGTCACCGAACTTCTGGAGGGTTACGAGGCCCTTATCGTTGGGACGGTTCTTCCCGGCTCCGAGCAAAGTTTGACCCAAGCCAAAGAGTTCAACAGAAGCCTTGACCAGCTCGGTGACCGGGTGAACGTTGTCCACATCGTGACGGGAGACGACGCGCGAGCGACCGATGCCGCCGGCCTCGCAGCCGCAACCAACGCAACGTGGAACGTCTACCTCGACACGGACAACGCCTTCTCCAAGAGTCTACCTACCGGCCCCTCCGATGCGGTGGTCATCCTCGACCCGGGGATGCACGTCACGTTTTCTCAACCCTCATCCGCTGCCATGTTGGACATCGTTGAAGCCGTGGATGGCATCGTTTCGGGCGGTCCTACCTCGGTGGGCGCCTACTTCGCCCTGTTCTTTGGCCCCGGGCTCTTCCTGCTGTTCTTGGCGCTGCCTCGTGAGGAATGGACCGCTCCGGAGGAACCCCTCCCTCCGGGCTTGTTGTGGGCGTCCATCATCGCAGCCTCCGGAGCTGGCATCGTCATGGTCAACTTACCCGCTCTCGTGCTTGCCCTCGTGCCCGCCGGCATGACGGTCCGGTTCGTGCTCGACATCGTGATGATGATCTGGATGTTGGAGATGTGCTTGGTGACGGCAAAACGCGGCGCACCGTACGAGGCGGAATTCCTTGGAAACTGGTTGCATGGACGCTTCCCGAAGGGCTTCCAAGACTGGCGCGACCCCGTCGACATGAACCGGGACGTGCTGCTCGGGGTTTGGCTCGGCTGGTTTGGTTGGCTGGCGTTCCCGCACCTCTATCCGCAAGCGGTGGCGTCCACCGCCCTGCTGGGTGGAATGGGCTGGGTTTGGTCAGCGTTCTTTTTGCTTCTCCTGACCTTCACGGGCGGTTTCGTCGTCCTTCTGCTTCGTCTCGTGGCTTCGTGGGGCGGTCCGTTCTCACGCCTGTTTGGAAAGTTCGGTGGCGAAGTCTTCGCACAATTCGTTGGGTGGGTGCTGACGCCCATCGCCCTTTGGATGGCCGTCAACGTCACCATCAACGTGTTCGAACTTGGCGTCTTCTGACCACGACCGTTATCTGCATTGGCGTGATTCTTGCGGGGCATGAACCCGAACCTGCATTGGAGCCAAACCAGTTCTCGCCTGCTGAACGCCTGCCCTCGTGCGTGGGTGAGCACCTACGCTGCGAACCTGATGGCGGGCCCGAGCTCGCCGAGCGGGCAACGGCTCGGACCCCAACGTCGACCCACGTTGGACGATGCCATGGTCTCGGCCTTGCGAACAACTTGGACCGATTATCTTGAAGATCGCTTTGTGGGGACCGTTTGGTCCAAACCCTTTCGCGAACAGCGAGTAAAACGGCGACTGAGCGACGCTATGGAAGCGAGCAAACTCAAGACACCTTCGCCAAAGCTCGCCCTCCATCTCAAGCAAGGGGTGCATCAACTCGAGGCGCTTGAACAAAGCATGGGTCTTCGTCCTGTGATGGAATCTCCGGGGACACGATGGGCGTACTTTGAGCGGCTGGACGGGATGGACATCAACGGCGTTCGAATGTTCACGGCGCCGGATCTGGCGTTTTATCATCAACAACGATGGACGTTGGTCCGGATTCAATTTCGGTCCACTTCCCTGCAGAGCATGGCGCAGCAAATTGAGCACCTTCTGATGGTCAGGTGGGCCATGGCGCAGGCCGGTTTCCCCAACGAAGCGAGCGCGTACCGTGTGAAGGTGATACGATGGCATCGACGCCGCTGGTTGGAACACCACGTGGAGGTCAACGAACGACTTCTCTCCCAAGCCGATGCCCTCGTGCACCATGACGTTCAGGAAATGAAGTGGCTCCTGCGTTGCTGGCAGAGTGACCCGAGCCTCAAGACCATCCCTCTTGCACAGGACGTGAAAACATGCGATGGATGCGCCTACCGAAAGCGCTGTCCTGCGGGTCAAGGGCTGAAAAAGGCGAAAAAGGCCCAAGAACGTGAGCTTTTGGACGTGCTTCAGAGCAAGGAAACCAAATCGCTCAGGACCGTTTGAACATCGGTGGCCTTCGTCACGCCACTGGCCAAAAGGACCCCTTCGGCACCCAGTTCGATGGCCTTTGCAACGTCGGCTCCGTTCTTGACCCCCGCACCGCACAACACACGCACAGAAGGGTTCACCGCTTTGACGGCGGCAACCGTATCGGTCACGATGGAAGGGTCGGCGGTGGTGACCGAGATGTCTCCTCCGATGAGTTCAGGCGGTTCGACAGCGATGTAGGTCGGGTTGAGTTCGGCGAGCGCGCGAGCCTCCGCAACATCTGCAGCGCAGGCACACACCGGGAAACCCTCCGGGAGCATTTCAAGCAGGTTCTTGACGTGGTCCAAATCGACTTTGTGTTCGGCGTGGTTGATGAGCGAGCCCGTTGCACCTCGGGCGATGGCGGTTTGCGGCTCAAGCCAACCCGTGAACCCGCCCAAGCCAACCGGATCCAAATGCTGAGACCACACGTGGACGCCCTCGGAGCGATGGGCAAGCATGGCAAGGTCGAAGGCTGAAACGGCAGCCACCACGGTTGCAGGGCCGTTTGCAACACCTTCCATCGCCGAAAGAAGGCCTTCTGCGGCTTCCGCTGATGCGGTGGCGTAGGTTTTGAAGTTGACAACAACCAAGGGGCGGGCCATGAGCATGCCTGCGGGAGTGACTTTTTGCTTGTTTCCCAAACACCGCCGTTGGAAGGCCCCTTTTGCTCAGCGTGGCCAGGACCCACCAGTGAGTTTCGTAAACGGCGGCACCGCACTGTCGTGGTCGACCATCACGTCTTGAAGCACACAGCCCTCGCCCACGGTCGCTCCACGTCCCAACAAACAACCGACCAACGTGCAAGCATCGCCGACCTTCGCGCCGGCAAGAAGGGTCGATGAGCGGATTTCCGATGAACCGATGGAGCAGGCCTGTGAAACCATGCTGTTGACCACCCGAGCGGTGGGATGGACCCGCTGAACCGTTGCCTCGTCAGCGTACCAGGACGGATCGTCGCCGTGCAACAAACCCTTGTCAAACCGCTGGTGAAGGATGGAGGCTTCAACGGCTTGGTTCCACGCTGTGGGCGTGCCCGCATCGATGAAGTACCCCTCAAAGGGAGCGCCGCTCAACAAACCTTCAGCGGCGAGTTTTGGAAAGACATCACGCTCTATAGAGTGACGCCCATCGGGCATCCAATCAAAGACATCGTCTTCAAAAATATACGAGCCAGCGTTGATGAGATTGGAAAAGACCTCCTCCGGCGCTGGTTTCTCCTTGAACCGGGTGATGTGATTGGATTTGTTCAAGCCCACGATGCCGAACCGGGTTGGGTCTTCAACTTCCCACAATCCAAGGGTTCCCACCGAACGATTCGTGCGATGCAACGCCAGCAGTTGAGAAGCATCAAGCGAGGAAACGATGTCGCCGTTGAAGCAGGCAAACGTCCCGCTGACGACGTCCCTGCAATTGCCCAATGCCCCACCCGTCCCCAGCGGCTCGTCTTCGGGAACGATCCGGACATCAAACGGTGCATCGCTGGCGCTGAAGTGTTGCTCGATTTGGTCCACTTTGTAACCACCGGCAACCACGACCTCGTCAACCAAGCCCTCGGGCAAACAACGCACCACGTGTTCGAGCAGGGTCTTGTCCAAAACCGGTAGCAACGGCTTGGGAACGGTCTTCGTCCACGGTCGCAAACGGGACCCGACCCCTCCAGCCAGCACAACGACCTGCATGCGACGGCCTCCCGAACCTCCGATATGAAAACAACCCCCGGGATGTTCGGGGATAACCGGGCATCAAAGTATTCAAAGACGGGTTTCCGGTGGGAAATATTGGAGAGTCGCATGAACATTCACGAATACCAAGGAAAAGCCCTGCTCAAAGCCAACGGCGTGCCGGTTCTTGAGGGCGTCCACTGCACAAGTGTTGACCAAGCCCTTGCTGCCTACGACCACCTGGGAAGCAAGGTCGTTGCCGTCAAATCGCAGATTCATGCCGGTGGCCGTGGAAAGGGGACGCTCTACCATCCGGAAACACGAGACCACGTGATGGACGGTGGCGTCAAAATCGCCTTCTCCAAAGAAGACGTCAACACCTACGCCACGAACATCCTCGGCAACCTGCTTGTGACGATTCAAACCGGCGAAGATGGCAAGGTGGTCAACAACCTCTACATCGAAGCCGGCTGCGACATCGCTCACGAATACTACCTGGCCATCCTCGTCGACCGGGAGAACAAATCCGTCCTGATCATGGCGTCAACGGAAGGTGGCATGGACATTGAACACGTCGCTGAAACCACGCCGGAGAAAATTCACAAGATTTCAGTCGACCCTAATGCAGGACTGTTGGGGTACCAAAAACGCGACCTTGGTCTCGCCCTTGGTCTCAAGGGTGCTGCCCACAAAGCGTTTGCAAAATCGCTGACCTCGATGTACTCGATGTTCGTCGCAAACGATTGTTCCATGCTCGAGATCAACCCGCTTGTCCGAACCGCCGACGATGAAATCATAGCCTTGGACGCCAAAGTATCGTTTGATGAAAACGCGGAATTCCGCCACAAAAATTGGGACGACCTTCGTGACCTTTCCGAGGAAGAAGACGTTGAAATTCGGGCGAAAGAAACCGGCCTTTCCTACGTCAAACTCGACGGGAACATCGGCTGCCTAGTCAACGGCGCAGGTTTGGCCATGGCCACGATGGACGTCATCAACAGTTTTGCCTTGGGTGACATGCCGGATGTCCTGAAGAGTGAGGATTTCTCAAGGACTGTCTGGGATCGCTACCTGAAGATCACCGAGGCATATAATGAGCCCGGAAGGTTC
>JAURDA010000044.1 GCA_030828165.1 Candidatus Poseidonia sp. | reverse complement strand
TATCAGGCCTACTTGGGACGGTGCGGGCCCGCCACATCCATGAAAATCATTGCCATTGCAAATCAAAAGGGAGGCGTTGGGAAGACCACCACGGCGGTGAACGTCGCCGCAGCCTTGGCCAAAGGTTCTCGTCGCCAAGGCTTGCCCCCTGCCAAAGTTCTGCTCGTTGACCTGGACCCGCAAGGCAACTGTGCCACATCATTTGGCCTTGAGAAAAAGAAGATCAAAAAAACGGTGTACGACCTGTTGATCAACGACGGCGGGGAAACTCTGCCCTTGATGGAAGAGTACCTCATTCCTCCCAAGAAATCACGAAGGCCATGCGTGAAGCATGGAGCAATCGAAACGGCGGCAAGAAAGTCCCCGATACCATCGATGCAGGCCATCTCTGGATTCTCCCGAGTGACATCCACCTTTCGGGTGCAGAAATTGAATTAAGCCACAAAATCGGTCGTGAGACCCGGCTTCAAGAAGCTCTCTTGCCCATCGCGGACGAGTTTGATTACATCATCATCGATACGCCGCCCTCGCTGGGTCTGCTCTCCATCAATGCGATGTGTGCAGCCAACTGGGTGATGGTGCCGGTCCAAGCCGAATACTATGCTCTGGAAGGCTTCAGCATGCTCATGAACTCAATCAAAATGATTCAACGACGAATCAACCGAAACCTGAAGATTTTCGGCATCGTGATGACGATGGTGGACGGACGCTCCAAATTGAGCACCTATGTATGCGATCAAGTCAACAAGAAAATGCCCAACAAATTGTTCAACACCACCGTGCGACGCTTGGCGAAGGTCGCCGAAGCACCATGGAGTGGGGCACCGACGGTCATTCTTAACAAACCCACCAATTCAGGAGCGGGGGCTGGAAGCTTGGAATACTGGACGTTGGCAAAAGAGGTTCATCAGCGGGTCCAAGAAGTACGCCGAGAATTCGGTGTTGTTGAAGAGTCCAGACTCCGTCGGGAACGAAACATTCGCTAATTGTTCTGCTCTCGGTAGGACCTCTGCCCTCATCAAACGGCACCTTCAACCCGGAAACCCTTCGCATGGGTTAAGTATGGGCCCAAGCCGAACACCGGTCGGGTTGAGGCATGACAGCAGAAGGGATGACATCCGTGAGCGTGAGTTATGAGATTCGACGCCAGTTGAATACGCTGCGAACAACCGGCGGTCACAAGAGCGTGAACGAGTTGTTGGCGGAAATGATTCGCACGCACAAGATGCTCAAAATGAAAGGCGAGATTGACATCTTGCGCGAGCGCATGAAGCAGGCCGTTGACGTGGACGTTGATCATCTTGCAGAACGCCTCAATCTCGCCCCGTTCCAGGTGTAATTTCCATGATGTCCTGGCGCCCTCCCGGCTATCGTTTCGAAGCCCGAGATTTGGTCAAGGGACTATGCAGTGACGAAACAGCACAAGCCCAACTGTTGATGGCGGCCATTCACGGGAAGGTGGAATTATTCGCCGATGCCAAGGCTTGGAACGGCTTTTTGTGGCTGGTCATGAACACCTGCAAAGTGGAAGGAAAACCGCTGTACACCGGTATTGAACTTGGGGCCCTCAAAGCGAGTTTGCCCATCGTTTGGGTCTAATTTTTCCCGTACTTCGCAAGCCACTCATGACCGTACCATTGCCACTGGTCCATGGTCCACCCGTCTGGAAGCCCACCCTCCGGAAGCGGAGGGGCCTCGTTTGGTCGTTCTGGAGTCTCGCCGTCCGGTTCGGCTTCAGGCACAGCCGACGCTGGCATGCCAGCGATGGCCTCAATGCTTTCTTCTTCGTAGGTGATTGAAGCCGCTTCACCGAGGTTGTCCCTCGATTTGAGCGCCATGTCCTCAAATCCATCGGGCTCTTCATCGAAGTTGAGTTGAGCGACGTCATCGTCCCATGAGGCATCGGAAATGATACCGCCGTCGGCCGACAAGCCCCCTCGCCCTTCCAAGGCTTCTTTGGCGGCCTCGCTGGATATTCCTGGTTTGACGCCACCGTATTCTTTGATGGTCGCTGCTTCTTTGCGTCGCTTCAGGATGAAGGCCACACCCAGAATGAGGGCGGTCAATCCACCAAAAGCCACCAAACCGGCCATGATGACCTGATTGAGGGTGTCTTCGTCAACAGAGGCCAGCGTTGAATCGCTGCCTTGGAGGTCGTTGTCTTTGGAAGTGTTCCAGGCGTTGTACCCGAGCAGCAAGGTGCCCTCCTCCACGCTGTTCACATAGGCCTGGTAGGCAGGGTCGTTCCAACCGATGCAAGCCTCCGAGGTATCGTTTTTATCGTTCAAGCAGTGGTCTTGTTCGGTTTGAATGAAGCCACGGGTGTCATCGTAATCCAAGTTGGAACCAACACCATCACCGTCGCCATCGAAATGTTCGTTGGCATCGATGTCCATGAGGGGTGATTCGGTGCGGTCAACATAGCCATCTCCGTCTTCGTCGAGGCATCCGAAGGATGGAACGGTGTCGTAGCCCTTGCTGCTGTTAGGATTCACGCTGACGGCTTTGGTGGATGTCCCATACTCCCACGGGCAAGCATCTGCGCTTTGGCCGTCCGCTGCATCGCCGTAGCCGTCCCCGTCGCCATCGAGCCATTGCGTGGGGTTACTGGGCAATGCGTCGGCCCCGTCGTCCACCGTCCAGTTCTCGTCCGGGTTTGAGTAGCCGTCGAGGTCGCTGTCGGGGCAACCGTACCGGTCAAGCGTTGAGAAAGCGTTCACGGTTGGGCAACTGTCGGGTTTGAACCCCTCCGGATTGTCCCCGTAGCCGTCCCGGTCTGCATCGGCCCATTGGGTGGCTTCTTCCGGGAAGACATCGCCGTCTTGTCCGTTGCTGTTGTCGCCGTATCCATCGCCGTCTGCGTCGGCCCACTGATCGGCGTTGTTTGGAAAGAGGTCAGGGTCTTCGCCGGCGACGTTGTCGCCGTATCCATCACCGTCTGCATCCGTCCATTGCGTGGGTTCGTTGGGAAAGGCATCGGGTTGGTTTCCATTCGGGTTGTCGCCGTAGCCGTCATCATCGCTGTCAAGCGTTTGCGAGGCGTCGTTGGGAAAGGCATCCTTCAGGTCGTTCACGCCGTCTTGGTCGCTGTCAAGGTCGAAATAGCGCACTTTGGTGTCGGTTGGTCCAACACCGATGGCAAAGAACTGACCGGTGAATTCAGGGAGGGTGGCGATGACGTCTCCTGAGGCGGTAAACGTGATCAACACGGTGAAATTAGATTCGTCTATGAACGTGGTTTTCCCTTGTTTTGCCCCAACGACGTACATGCTGTTGTAGGCGTCAATGGACATCGTTTGCTTGGTGTGGCCCAGGCTGAGGCTGGTCGACGCCCAGGTGGACGAGTCGTAGTGATACAGTGTTCCTCCGGTCGTTCCTGCAAGAAGGGTGCTGTTGTCGACTTCTACCAACGCCGAAACGATTCCATTGGGTTCAACCAGCGTGTTGGTCAAGGTTCCATCACCGCCGTGGACGTAGATGTTTTTGTCGTAGGAAGCGATGGCAATGCGGCCGTCATGCAGGATTTCAAAAGCCGAGATGCCAGAGGAAATGGTGGTGCTGGTGACGCCGGTGAATCCGCTAGTGTCGTATTGGTCAGCCCGACGCTTTCCAGCGTAATACACCAGCCACAGGTCGCCTTCCTTGTCCAAGACGGCGTCATCCACGGGGTCGGGGGTTGAGATGTTCCAGTAAACGGTTTGTGTGCTCATCTGCACCACGTAGGCTCCGTTGTCGTGAGCGATGGTGACCAATTCCTGAGCGTCATCAAGTCGGGCCTTGTTGGCATCAACTTCGAGGAAGACGGTCCATTGCGTTGACAGGATACCGTTGTTGAAGGCGTTCACGCTCACATTGCCTTCGTTGTCAACGGTCAAGATTCGACCGTCATTGAGCGAAGTCCACAACACGAGTGGCCGGTCCAAACTGTCAGTTTGTCCTCCGTCGGTAAGCAACGAAAGGTCGCCGGCGACGGTGCCAACCATGCTCGCTTGCGCCCCAAGCAAAAAAACAACGAGAAACGCGAGCCACCGCTTCATAGCAAATCCGAGTGGCCCGATAGATATGAACAACGCGCTTCGGCGTGTAAACGAAGAGTGCTCAATTCTCGTCTTCTTCAGCGCTTGGCTCGAGGCGCTTCACCGGTGTTTTGGACACCGGCGTCAAGGTTCCTCGAACGGGTCGCAGGGTCGCAGTCTCTTGTCCGATAGAGGAGGAGGGCGGTGAGCCACGCTTCTTTTCAGGCATCAACATATGACCGATCGGGGTCAAGGAGGCTGTCCGAACTTCTTCTTCCTCTTCGAGGGGTCGCAATGTGCCCCGAATGGGCTTCAACAGCGCTGTTGGACGCTGCATGGTTGATTTCGAGATGTCGTTCTCCTCGTCGACCAACGTCTCCACGATGGTCTCCTCAACGGGAACGACTTCTTCCACCTCGGGGAGCACGGTCTCTTCAACGATGCCATCCTCCATCGGGGTGGGGACTTCCTCAACCATGGTTTCGCCAGCGTCTTCAATGGCGGCCTCTTCTTGGGGAATAAATTCGGGTTCTGCTGCGGCAATTGGTTTCCTAATGTTGCGAACAGGCTCCGTTTGTGGGAGGGGCTGTCGCACCGTTCGCACCGGGGGCACTTGACCTGCCAGCGGTCGAGCGCTGGTCATTGGTGCGCGCATGTTGCCCAAGCCAAGGCGTGGCTCATCCTGGGCTTGTTGCCCCATCAGGCCTCGCAATGGACGTCCAGCAGCGGCGCCCAACCCGTCAGGTCGTGCACCGAGAGCGGTCGGGTCCATGGCGCCCGCTCCATAGGCAGCGGGAGCCTGGCCGGAAATGGATTGCATCCACTTTTGTCGCTTCTCTGCGCGTGTATCGGTGGATTGGAGTGAACTGAATTCCTGTTCTCGAGCACGGAGTTCGCTCTCGTCTGCGTCGATTTCGCCCTGAATTTGCTGAGAGACTGCCTCTCGCATCTTCTCTTCTGCCATTTCTTTGAACGAGTCCATCTTTTCGGCGAGCCCCTTGAGGCGGTCGCGAATTTCGGCTCGCTTGAGCCCAAGTTGGGCTTCGATTTCGGCTCGAATTTGTGCTTCTCGCTTGCGAACATCGATGAGCGCTTTGTTGCGCATGATCTCTTCCCGCTTGTCCAACTGCCGTTCGAGTTGCGTGGCGACTTCCTCTTCCTTTCGGGATTTGAAATCTCGGAGACGCTCTTCCATCTCGACTTCAAGCTCAAGCGCCGTCTCCTCCTTCAGGAGATCAAGGTCCGTTTCGTGGGTCAAGCGCTCGTTACGCAATTGAGCATCCACTTCGGACATGATGGCCTTGCGAGCAGCGGCTTCACGGGATTGGAATTCAAGGTCCAACCGTTCGGACCAATCCTGCTTGTTGACGGCGTATTGTGTTTCCAATTGATCACGGAGCTCGGCCTCTCGCTCGTATCTGTAGCGGGAAAGTCGGTTCTGAATTTCCGCCTCTCTGGCGTGTCGGTATGAACTAAATTCGTTCTCCATGCGATGTTCAAGTTCTGCTTCGATTTCGGTTTGCAGACTTCTTGAGATGTCGTCGATGGCTTTGCTGAAGGTCAAGTCGTACTTTGCCTTCAACCGGGCCTTTCGCTCGGCAAGTCGAACGGCCTGTTGTTCATTGAGTTGCTCTTCGATTTGTCCTCGGAGTTCATCTCGTCGTTTGCCAATGGCCAGCTCAACGTCTTCACGCATTCGCTCTTCAAGGTCATCGGTCTCACGGCGAAGTTGTTGCTCGATATCAACCTGCAATTGTTGGGCGATGTCTTCCTCCAGGCGGAGGCTTCGTCGCTCAAATTCCACCTTGAGGCGTGCCTCACGTTGCTTGAGGCGTTGACGGAGTTGCTGTTCAAGGCGCGTCCGAATGCCTCGACGCAGTTGGCCTTCTCGTTCGGCCAGCAAAGCCTCATGGCCTTCTTCAAGACGCCCGATCTCCTGCTGTTCCATCTCGATGAATCGCTGTTCCATTTCCTGCTTGAGGTTGGCTTCAACCTCTCGTAGACGATGTTGCAGTTCCTGATTGTAATCAAGTTTCAACCGCTCTTTTTGGATGGCGAGGCGCCGGTCGTATTCCTCGTGCAACTGGCTCTCAATCGAGGCTTTCAACGCCGCCTTTCGCTCCTCCAACCGTTGGTGTTGCTCAACATCGTGTTGCTCTCGCATGGCTTCAATTCGCCGTTCAAGTCGGAGGTCCAATTCGTGGCGAACGCGTGATTCCTCTGCGGCAAGAGCGTCCCGTTCCATGGTTTCTAGTTCGGCTTCCATGGATGAGCGGAGCTCATTTTCCAATGCGTCCAACGTCATTTCGTGGTGCGTGGCCAAGTCTTTGGCGATGTTGGCCTTCATGGCGTTGACGCGTTCGGTGATGGCTTGTTGGCGAAGGCGACGTTCCCTTCGTAAATCAGCTCGTAATCGCTCCTCTTGTCGGAATCGGGCACGTGTGCCCAACGCATCGTCCAACGAGGTGGTGTCGGCTGAAGTGAACTGAGAACGAAGCGAGGCCAGGGTCACCCGTTCGGAGGCGTCTTGACCTGCGTGAGCCGTATCTTCGGCCTCAATGTCATGGCTTTCGCTCATACCCATTGGAATCCCATCCACTTCTTCATGGGCTTCTCTTCATAGATAAGGAGCGCGACGAATCATGGCGTCGTGCAGGGATTTTACTGACCCCTTTTCCTTGCCCAAAGGTCAAAATCGCACATTGAACTCTGTATCGCAGGCTGGACATTCAATGGTCCTCTTCCCTGGACGCCGTTTCATTCTCAGATTTCGGTCGCATCCCGGGCAGGACAGTTCCACTCGGGGTGTTTGGGCTTCGAGCGTGAAGTAGCATTCACACATGCCGCATTTGAGTTGAGCAGGGCGTTCGTCCACCCCGGCCACCAAAACCTTCGAACACGACGGGCAGGAAAGCTTCTCCTCCTTCCATTTGCGCCGAGTGACAGGGTGGTCAACACGAACCCGAGCATTGCATAGCTGGCAGGTCAGTTCGCCCAAGCTCGATGGGAGCATGCCCTGACATTTGGGGCACGAGAGGGCCGGCGGCGCAACCTTCGACTCCACAGACAACTCTTCCGTCATCGGTCATCACTTCTTTTTGGAATAGAGAACGAGTTGCTCGGGAATGAAATTCCACGGCACGTCGAGCGTGAGTCCGAACTCCTCGGAAAGGCGCACGATGAGTTGCTTGGCGCTGACCTGATCCCGTGAACCCTCGAGATTCAACACGATGACATCTCGCCCTTGTTCGTCAACCGCTAATGTTGCAAGCGTTGCCGTCACGGTTGGCGAGGCGGCTTGTGGTTCGGGTGCTGGAGCAGGGTGATGCGCGGTTGCATTGAGCAGTTCGGGCAAATCAACCCGCTTGTTGACACGCCACCACCTGGCCCGCCCTTCATCACGGTGGTTTTCAACGAGTTCGAGCGAGGCGAGTTTCTTCAGATGGTGATAGAGGTTGTACCGGTCGACGCCGACCGCTTCTTGGAGTTGAACGGTGCTCATTTCCTCTGAACCGGACAAGGCGATGTAGGCGTTTCGTCGAGTCGGGTGGGCGAGCGCTGTCGTGATGGGGTCGCCTCGTACTCGTCCCATTCGCCCACCAATGAGGATGAGGGGTGCTTAGGGTTTGAAGATGTCCCTTTGTCCGGACTGCGATGGTTCACGCCTTGGCCGGCAAATAGCGGGCACGGAACGAAGCAAAAGCGGTTCTCGTGTCATCGACCATCGTACGAAGGGTTTCTTTCAACAACGGTATTGCTCGACCGTTTTGCGCTAACCTTGCTCCGTTCAAAATCACCAAGATGACCGATGCTTCGTGAATCAAGACGCCGACCCAAAGTTGGTCGTACCATTGTTGGATGACGGCGACGACGAGCGTGACGGTGATGGCCACGGAGAAAAACAGATTTTGCATCAAGGTTCGCTGAGCCTGTCTTGCAAGGTCGATCATTTCCGTCAACATCCTCGGGTCGTCGCCGGGAATCAGCACGTCGGCGGCCTCAAGATTGACCGATTCTCCTGTTCCAATGGCCACGCCAACATCGGCGACAGCGAGGGCTGCAGCGTCGTTGAAACCGTCGCCGACCATCATGGTGACGTGGGAGCTGGACCTCGCTTTCACCCACTGCACTTTCTCTTCGGGACTCAACCCGCCGTGCGCTGAGCTTTCAGGCAGGCCCACCGACCGAGCGAATTCAGAGACGGCGTTTTGGTGGTCGCCAGATAGGATTTCGATGTTGATGTTGCGGTCACGAAGGGCCGTGATGAGGGCGTCTGTTCCGTCTCGTGTGTCGTCGTGGACAAAGGTTGCCAGGGCGATCCCCTTTCCGTCTTTGACCAAGAGGCTCGCTCCGTGCCCTGCTTCTTTCGCTGTTTCAAACGCCTCGGTCAACTTCGCCTCGACCTCAATCCCCATCGCTTCAGCTTTATCCGGCCGGATGAAGGCAACCTCGCTGCTTCCGTGTTGACCAGCGACGCCGGCGTCGATGTCATTGAGTTCCTTGATGGAAGCGGGCTTGACACCTTCTGAGGTGCAATGGTCTACTATCGCCAAGGCATAGGGATGAGATGAGCGGGATTCAAGCCCCATCATGATTTGCAGTGCCGCTTGCTTGCGTCGCCCTTTGCCTAGAACGATTTCGCCAACGGTCGGCCGACCTGAGGTGAGGGTTCCCGTTTTGTCAAGCAAAATGTGGTTGATGTGCGCCATTCGCTCGAGGGCGTCGCCGCCTCGCACAATGACCCCGTTTTGGGCGGCGTTGGAGAGCGCAGCGGCATGGGGGACAGGTGTGGCAAGCAGGAGGGCACACGGGCAGGAAACGACCCAAAGGAGCAGGATAATCTTCCAATCATCCGGGAAGAGAACATACCACACGGCAAGGGCGCCGAACAATACGGCTGGCACCCAGATGGCGGTGAATTTCTCAATGCTGCTGTGGAGCCTTGGAGGCACTTCACGGAAGGTGTGGACGGCGTCGATGAGGCCCGAAAGGCGCGTTTTTTCGCCCACAGCGAGCACTTCGCAAACCACCGGTCCTTTGGAAAGGACAAGGCCCGCTTCAATCACGTCGCCCTTGCCCACGTCCACAGGAACGGATTCCCCCGTGAGCGGGGCTTTGTTGAGCGCCCCTTTCCCTTCAACGATTCGTCCATCTGCAGGGATGAGTTCGCCGCTTCGGATTTCGATTTTATCGCCCGGGCGAATGAGGTCGATGGGGACCGTTTCGGTCTCGGGTTGGGCGCTTGCGTGAGCGCCGAGGTTCATCCCCCCCGCCATCGGCAGGGCAATGCCGCCGACAGGCGCCGTGATGGCCATGCCGGGGGAAAGGGAAAGGGCGTTCTGCTCGTTGACTTTTCTTGCCGTCCGGGGCAAACGGTCCAGGCCGCCCTGCATGGCTTGTCGGGCTTTCACCAAGGCGTCGCCCTCAAGATGAACGGTAAAGGCGACGAGAATGGTGACGATGAGGGCTTCTTCCCACATCCCGAGAACACATGCACCGATGACGGCCAGGCTGGTCAACACCTGAAAGCCCATCTGCAAGTTCCGTAGTGAAGCAACGGCCTCCTTGAACATTTGAATCCCGCCGATGGCCACCCCGGGAATCGCCAACAACGGAATCAAGGCTCCCTCATAGCCAAACAATTCAGCCAGCATGATGAGCAGAAGGACAGGGAAGGCGATTCCCCCACCGATCAACCGCCACTGGTCGGGGCGAATTCGATTGGATTTTGCAACCGCAAAGTTTGGGTCAACACCCAACACGTGGTTCAAGGCTCGCTTTCTTGCCTGGAGGAGCGCTTTTTCGCTGGTGTCTACCAACTGGACGAGAATTCGGTCGTCGTCAGAGATTTCAGCGTCCAATATGCCGGGTTGCCGTCGGATGACACGTTCGAGTTTTTGCACGGGAACACCGTTTCGCTGCGCTACGGCTTTGGCACGTACACCGACCAGTTCGTGGTGTTCAACGTCGGGGGCATGACCCAAAGAACGCAACACGGCGGAGACTTCCGAAAGCGTACCGTCTTCCAGATTGATGTTGAGTTTGACCTCGCCCGAGGTCGCGGATACATTGGACTGATTCACTTGTTTCATGTGGCCGAGCGCACCCATGGCCTTTGATGCACAATCCGGGCAATCCATTCCCAGCAACGGCCAACTGACATCAAACGTACCGCTGGCATCCTCAACGAACGTGGCGTCAACGATCTCGGGGTCCAACACTTCGGCGGGTTCCGGGTCTGTTTTTGAGGCCAAAAGCGCCTTCTGCTGTTGAGGCTCAGGCGCCGCAACGGGCGCTTCGTCTTCCAGTGAGAGGAAGACCTCTGTCTCGTCCTCTCCTCCCATGCTCTCGCGATTCTTTCGGCCCTCATCAAACCTTTCATGCTTCGCCTTGTTGAGTCGCTGTTAGGGAATGTTCTTGATTTTCATTCGGCTGGCTCGACACATGCAATGGTTGCCGGACGGTTGGTGCCCTCGGGTGGTGGTCATCGATATCGATGGCACCATCACCGACGGGAAAAAACACCTGTCAACCGAGGCGGTTCAGGCGGTGCGCCGCTTGGAGGAAGCTGGTATTCCTGTGGTGCTGGCCACGGGAAATGTTCGACCCGTGACCTACGGCCTGTGGCGGTTTCTTGGGTTGTCAGCGCCCATGTGCTGTGAAAACGGGGGCGTGCTTTGGCACCCCTCGTGGGAGAAACCCGTTCTTCGTGCGAAAGCCGACGAAGCCAAAGAGGCTGCTTCATGGCTTGCCACACAGGTTGAGGGGGTTGATGCGCAAGGTATCGCCACCAATCGTTGGCGAGAGAGCGAGTGGTGCCTGTTTCCTAATGAACCGTTGGAGGCCATCATGGCCGCCGTAAAGAACAGTCAATGGTCGCATTTGAGCGTCGTGAGAACAGGCTTTGCCATCCATTTGATGGAACCCCATCTAAGCAAAGGAGAAGGCTTGCAGTTTCTGTTCAACCGCATGGGATGGTCTCCCGAAGACGCCTTGTGCGTTGGCGATGCTCCCAACGATTTGCCGATGTTCGAATACCTTCGTTGGTCGGTGGCGGTAGGCGGAGCTTTTCCTGTGGTTCAGGAGGCTGCGGATGTGGTCTCACCTCATCCACACGGGGCGACCTTTCCGCCGCTCGTCGATTCGATTTTGGCGCGCAGCGAGGGTGATGCCCGTTGAAAGCGATGGGCATCGATTTGGGCGGCAGTGGGTTTCGCATCGGTGTTTTTGACACCACCACCGGCGAGTTGCTCCTTCCCCTCAGCCATCACCATCATGGCGCCTCCACCGCCCCGAGTGATGTGCTTCCTGCTCTGTTTCAGGCGATTGAGCACGTAGACTGGGCAGGGCCCATCGGGCTTGGATTTCCCGGAGCGGTGGAAGCATCGACACCGATCACGGCGCCCAACCTGGGGTCCGCTTGGTTGGACGTGGATTTGAGAGAAGCCCTTCACCCATTTCATGGCGGCCAGTTTGCCATGTTGAACGACGCTGATGCCGTGGCGTTGGCTGAAGCCCGGTGCGGTGCCGGGCATGGGGGTCATGCTTGTGTTCTCACCTTGACGGTGGGAACGGGCCTTGGAACCACGGTGCATCAAAACGGCGTGATGATTCCCAATTTGGAATACGGCCGTTTGCCCCACCCAACCCTCGGAGGGTGTTTGGAAGAACACCTCTCCGGCGCTGCACGTAGCCGCCACGGATGGGACCTCGAAAACTGGGCGTCAAGGTTCCAAGAGGGGTTAACCTATCTCGAAGGCATGGTTCAACCGGACCGCATTGTTCTCTATGGTGGTATCATGGAGCACTGGGGGAGCATTCAGCCCTTGCTGGACACAAAGGCGGAACTGGTTGTTGCTGTGTTGGCCGAAACGGCTGGACCACTCGGGGCTGCCTTGGCGGTCGCCAGCGTAACTCAACCTTTGTGACTGTCCGCCAACGAGAACGAGGTAACCATCTGCATCGCCTGGCCGTACTTGATTTTCCCAAGGTACTCCTTGGTTTGCCCGTGGGTGATGACTCGGAGTCGGTATTGGCAAACCCGCTTGGTTCGTCGCTTTCGGTGGTGTTTGTAGAAATGGACCCCAATCTTGTAGGTGCCAAGTGGAGCATTCCCTCTCCAGACCACGTTTTCAACCGGCGTATTTGAGACGGGTTGGACGTTCATGTCAACGTCGAGTTCCCCGCCGCAATCGCTCCGTTTATTGTTGAAGTAGATGCGTTCGCCAGACGGGCAAAACAGGTGCAGGTCGAGGTCGTTGTAATCATCCCAGGCCAGGGAGACTTGAACCTCGCCCGACGCTCCACCTTCTCGCTCAAGGCGCTCGTCGATGTTCACCTCATGTTCTTCATCGGCTTCTGTTGCCACGACAACTCCGCTTCCAATGTGCTCTTCTGCCACCACGGTGGCATGTTCTTGCAGGGGAGGGTCGTGGGATTCAATCCAGGTTGAACGTGCCTGAAGTTCCCTTTCTCGTTCTTCCTCATTGGGCGGCTCGTTTTCTTGGGTATCGGCCAGCGGTTGGAGGAGATCGAGTTCCAGGAAGTTTCTGTTCCGGCGTTCGTCTCGCTCATACCAAGCCGCTTGTTCTTGTGGCGACAATTGATTCACTTGAGGCATGTTGACGAGCAATCGCATCCGACCCCGATGAACCCCGATGCGTGAGGTGGTGCTGTACTTCTGGAGCAAGGCCAAGGATCGAAGGCGAGCTTGCCGTTGTTTTTGGAAACGATTGAGGAGATAGAAGCCAAAACCCGTCAACGCAAGGCTTGAGCCGAGGGTCAGGGGTTCAACCATGCTCTCTTATTTGGTCCCAGTCCTTTATAGGAGGCGCGATGGGACTCCCATCACGAAAGGAATTCAGCATTCAAAGCATCCAACGATGCCTTGTCAGGGCG
>JAURDA010000043.1 GCA_030828165.1 Candidatus Poseidonia sp. | reverse complement strand
ACGATTTTTCATACATTTTGCGAATGGCCGATACGGACATGGACGGCTTGAAGCCGTTGGCCACCGCATTGACCTCGGTCAAAGGCGTCGGTGCTCGCACCGCCGTTCAGATTTGCAAGAACACGGGCTTTGACCCCTACGCGCTCGCCGGTTTCCTCACCACCGAGCAACAGGAAGAACTCCGTGTCGCCATCGAATCCTATGCCGAAAAGGTCCCTGAATGGATGCTGAACCGCCAACGCGACCTCGAATCGGGCTACGACGTCCACGTCACCGGCCAGCAGGTTCGCTTCACCCTCAAAGACGACATCGACCGACTGCGCACCATGAAGTGCTACCGTGGTATTCGCCATGCGTCGGGCAACAAAGTTCGTGGCCAGCGCGGTCGTTCCAACGGCCGTGGCGGTTTGACCCTCGGTGTGAGCCGAAAGAAGTGATGAGAGGGATTGAACATGGGAGAGCCAAAGTTTTCACGACCCAAGTACGACACGCCTTCCCACCCCTGGAAGGCTGACCGAATCGAAGAAGAGCACGCCATTCAAAAGAACCACGGGCTCAAGAACATGAAGGAGATTTGGAAGGCCAAGTCACAACTCCGCCGGCACCGACGCCAAGCCATGCGCTTAATCGGTAACGTCGACACGACCGAAGGCCACGGCAAGCGCGAGCGAGAAGACCTCCTCCGCTCCCTTCACCACAAGGGCCTCATCGCTTCGGACGCCGATCTTGGTGACATCCTGTCGCTCACGACCGAAGACGTCCTCAACCGCCGGCTCCAGGCTCAAGTGTATTACAAAGGCCTTGCATGCACCATGAAGCAAGCACGCCAATTGGTGACGCACGGCCAAATCTGCATCGGCGAGCAAAAGGTCACCATCCCGTCCTACCCCGTCAGCAAGGACGAAGAAGCCGACCTCCGCTACCATCCAACCTCTGCTCTGAACGACACCAACCACCCCATTCGAAAGGCCATTGAAGGCGTCCGTGAAAAAGCGGAATACGAAGACGGTGAAGTTGACCCGGAGGCCACCCCTGAGTTTGCCGAAGAAGTTCGGGAAGCCGGCGAGGCTTCATCCGCAGCTCTTGAAGGAGGCGATGAGTGATGTCCCGCAAAGCCGTAGTCAACATCTACAGTTCGAAGAACAACATCCTCATGACGGCTACCGATTTGACCGGGGCCGAAACCATCTCCACCTGCAACGGTGGCGAAGTGGTGAAGTCCGGCAAGGACAAAGGGAGTCAATTCGCTGCAACCCGAGCCGGAGAGCGCATGGCTGATGCCCTGAAAGAAAAGGAATTCACCGAAATCGTCGTGAAATTCCGAGCCCCCGGCGGTAACCGCTCCATTCGTGCGCCTCAAGCAACCGCCGCCATCCGGGCCCTCACCCGTGCCGGCATGACCGTGAGTCGAATCGTCGATGTCACCCCTATCGCTCACGATGGAACGAAGAAAAAGGGTGGACGCCGGGGCCGCCGTGTTTGAAGACTGGTGATGACCATGAAGACCGAAATCGTAGAAGGCTGGCCACAAGGCCACGAAATCCGTATCCTCATCAGCGACACCGACGCTTCGCAAGTCAACGCTATTCGCCGAGCCCTGATCGCTGACGTCCCCAAACTCGCCATCACCCGAGTCGACTTCTCCCAAGGTGTCACGCAAGACAACAAGGGCGAAGTGGTCGAATCCGTGAACGTGCTTCCCGATGAAGTGCTTGCTCACCGCCTCGCCATGATCCCCATCCCCACCAACCTCGACGAGGGTTTGGTCTTCCCCGATGCCTGCGAGAACTGCAAGGATGTCGTGGAGAAGGACAAGGGTTGCCCCATGTGCCAGGTGCTCTACACACTCTCTGCCCGTGGACCTTCGGCCGACTCCGAAGAAGCGTTCAAGAGCGTGTACGCCCGTGACATCACCACGATTTCAGACCCCGTCTTCGACATTCATGAAGAACACAAGGACATCCCCCTCACCGTGCTGGCCAAGGGTCAATTCCTCGAATTCTACGCCTTTGCCGTGTTGGGACGTGGCCGCGACCACGCTAAGTGGTCCCCGGTCGCCGCCGTTGGCTTCCGACCCCAATGCACCGCCGTTCTTGACAAGCCGAAGAAGGCAGAAACCCTGTTCAAACTCGGCTTGACAACCAGCGACGGCAAGCCCATCGATGCCAAATTGTTCGGAAAGGACAAGAAGGTCACCAACATCAATCACGTGATGGACATCGAGAAAGCCCTTCACCAAGTCGGCCCCGGAACCGGTCGCGAGGACGCCTTCGACAACGCCATCAGCATGGAACCCGTTGACGGCGCTTTCGTCTTCTCCTACGAGACCGATGGAGCCCATGACCCCGTGACGGCGTTCAACATGGCGTTGAACGAACTGAGCCAACGTTTCACCGAATTGAAGGAAGACGTTGCCTCCGCTTTGGCTTGAAGTGGAAAGAGCACACTTCATCAGCCTCGCCTTCGTGCAGAGAACGATGTCCCCGTCCGTTGAAGCCTCGTGCGGCGGCCACATCACCCTCCTTTTTGCCATCGACAAGTCCGCTCGCCTCAAGCGAAGCCAGGGCAGCAGAGGTACGGGGTTTACGATCAACCACGGTGTTCTCGTCTCCCTCACCCTCCACACCGATGAGGTCTTGGCTCCCAAGAGAACCATGGTCGGTATGGAACCCGATGCCTCTTCGCCAAGACGGAGCAACGAGCGCTCCACGGTCACCGTCGTCGATGCTGATGGAGGGAATCGGTCCGAGACCGCTCTTTACATGGATTACATTCAGGCGTGTCGCAACGCCACGCTGCTGCGTGAGCATGAATACATCGACGTTCAGGTGACCCTGCAGTGCCCAACCAGTCAAGGCTTCGGCATGTCCGCTGCTGGGCTGGTCGCCTTGGGACGTGCGATTCATGCAGCAACCCGACGGGGGACGACCGTTCAATACGAAAAACTGGCCCACCGTATTGAACGTGAACACGGTGCTGGCCTCGGTGATGTGCTGGGTTTGTCCGTTGGAGGTGTTGAACTCCGCATCCAACCGGGTGCGCCTGGTTGGCCGGGCCAGGCCGTGAGTTTCGGGCTTGAAGCCCCGTTGTTGTTGGTGTGGGACGCCGCTGAAGCACGCCATACTTCACTCTACATCGACGACCCTGACTGGCAGAACCTCATCACCAAGGCGGGCGAAGCGAGCCTTGCAACCCTTCGGACCGGAGCATGGAACGCAGGGCGTTGGTCAGAGGTGCTGAACGAATCGAGAAATTTTGCCGATGCTTCGGGCATGCTGGCCGAAGCCGAGCGCGCCGCCGTTTACGATGCGGTCATGGAAGAAGTCGGCCAAATCGGGCTCCAGGCCACTTGCGCCGTCCGCTTGTGCATGCTTGGAAGTTCGGTGGTCGTTCTCCCCCGTCGCGTGGACGATCTTCCAACCGAGGAAGAATTGATTCGGTTGGAAAACGAACTGAATCGGCGAGGATTGGGCACGTTGTTGAGCGGCTTCGCCCCGACTACTCGTCGGCATTGAGGCGGGAGAGGTCGATGGGACCGGAATCCAACATGAGCACGCCGGGCATGTACAGGTTTTCGCAGAAACCGTGACGGAACATGATGGCTCCTGAGCCCCAAGCATCGATGTACCGGTTCATTTGTTTCTTCATTTTCTTGCGCTGGAACTCAACGTCCGCGCCGTAGAAGTGCTTTGCATCGATCCACGCCACCGGCTGACCGTTGATGTACACGTGATCAAGAAACAACAAGTCCGGCGTCCGAACCGGTCGCCCCAGTGCCTCGGATTGCTCCTTCACCATCTCAGGTTGACGGCGAAGGCGAATGCCTTGCGCTTCGAACCAGTCGGCGAGGATGTCTTCGAACAAGTCGGCCTTGAGTTGCGTCTCGGATTGGTCAACGCTCGCCACGCGGTCAACCGCTTCGGCTTCCTCGAATTCACGACGCTCTCGCTCTTTCATTTTGCTAGGATTGCGAAGTCGTTCCTTGATTTGATTCTTCGACCAACCGTTCGCCTCAAGGACCGCTCGAAAGAGGTTCATCGGGGAGAAGTCGTGTTCGATTGAAAGTTCAATCACCGTTGACCCGTTTCGGTATTGTTGGGCGATTGAACGTGCCTTTCGCTTCAATTTGTGGTGGGAATAAACGGTCTTTTGCTGCAGGAGAGCCGAGCGCAACGACAAGGCCTGATCGAGGGTCATGGCATCGTTGGCCACTTTTTTGTCAATTTCGTCCACTCGCTCATCGGTCAACCAACCGTATTCACCTCGCTGTACGACCCATTCGGCGACCTTTTCTTCGGTTTTGAGCGGAACTGGGCTGACCGCCCACTCAAGATGGAACGTACGGGGGGGTTCGATGTCGTCTGGAATGGCCATGGGGAGCGGTCGCTGGTCGAATCGACCCTCTGCCCTCGCATCCATGGCCCGAACCTCCTCACGAAACCGTTCCTCTTGCTGGTGGCGTTTTGGACCACCGTAGCGCCGACGGTTCGCCGACGAAGACCCTCGTCGCTGCTGGCGACGCCGGCGGTCATCCGAACCACTCATGGCCTTCTCGCTGAGGCGACACTCAATGAAGGCTCCCCCGAAACCCGTTGCGCACGCCCGCACGGGAGGTTCTTATGGAGGACATCCATCCAGCGTCATGCGCTTCACGCTCGTGCACGCCTTCCTCGCTGCGCTCCTGTTGGCGACGGCAGCAACCCCGCTCGTCAATCCCGCCCCCCAAGGGCTTGAGCCTCCGGCCCTTGCGTTCCAGAGCGAATCAACGAACACCACCGGTTGGTTGGCCAGCGCAGGCGGCAATTCGGGCGAATCCATCAACGCCCTCCTACCGCTACCAGACGGTGGCATCATCGCCGCCGGTTCGTTCGAACAAACCATCGATTTCAACGGCGATGTCATCGGGTATTCAACCGAAGGCTCAGCGTTTGGTGTTGATTTCTTCATCGGATGGATCGCCGCCAACGGGACGTGGGCGAACACGACCAACGGGTCAAGCAATTCGGGATTGGACTCAGGGTTGGACAGCATCACCGCTTTGGCTGCGCTGAGCGACGGTACGGTTCTCGTCGCCGGGACGTACTGCGACATGACCTTTGGCAGCGCATGCAACATGACGCTCGGTGAACTCGAACCCATCAGTAAAGCGGCTGACGACCATGAAAACGCCGTGTTCCTCGCAGCGATGACGCCCGAAGGCGATTGGTTGTGGGCAAAATCGTTTTCCAACGCCTACCAAATCAGCGTCGTCGACCTACTGGTCACGCTCAACGACGAAATCCACCTTGCCCTGCTTCATCGCGGTGAGTTGCTCTTCGAAAACGAAACCTCACCCGCCAGCGCGAATGAGGAGGCCGTTGCCTTGGTGATGATGAACGAGTACGGCGACCATTTGGCGGTCAAAACCGTGTTCTCCACGAATGCGCTGGACAACACCGGAAAACTTTGTATCGACAGCAACGGAGGGACCTATTTCATCGCCCCGTTCTTCGACATGGTGAATTTTGACGAGACGGAGGTCTTCAGTACGGGGAACCTGGACATCGTCGTTGCCCAATACTCCACGGGAGGATGGAATTGGATCGCTCACGCCGGAGGAACCGGTGACAACACCGTCGCTGACTGCACCGCAAGGGCATCCAACGGCATTGCGATCGTTGGAGATTACATGGAGAACATGAGTTTTGGAGACATGGACATTGACGACGCCGTTTGGATTGACTTCTATGAAGCCCACCTTTCTGCAAGCGGCGAATGGCTGCACGCCAACGGCTTTGGAGGAAACGGCGTTGACCGAGCCGTCGGCATCGAAATCACATCGCAGGGCGATTCCATCGTCCTCGGTGAAACAAGCGGCGACCTCACCCTCGGTGAATTCACGCTGACCGACCTTGACGGCCTGAACGACGGCAACCATCTCGACCTGTTCCTGGCCCAACGCCAAGAAAACGGTGCATGGGATTGGGTGATCGCAGGGGGCGGCAACGGCAACGACCGACCGTCCGATTTGGCGCTCACGGCCACCGGCTCCCCGGTCGTTGCGTTCGCCTCCAACAACGACGGCGCGTACGGACCCCACGTGTTTGACCAGCGAAACCAAATTGATATCGGCGTATGGATGTACGAAACCGATTTGGATTTGGACGGCGTTCTCGACGGTGTTGACAACTGCCCAAAACTTCCCAACCCCTACCAAGACAACCACGACCAAGACGCGTTTGGCGACCTCTGTGATGAGGACGATGACGACGATGGTGTCAACGATGCAAACGATGACTGCCACTTTGGAGAGGTGGACTGGCAGTCCAACGCCAACACCGACCACGACGGTGATGGCTGTCGAGATGCCTCCGAAGACTTAGACGATGACGAAGACGGCGTTTTCGACACCAACGACCTTTGTCCAACGGGACCGGTGGGTTGGGTTTCAACCGAAGAAAACGACATTGAGCCCGACGGGTGTGCTGACGAGGACACGGACGGAGACGGTTTCGTCGACCAAGCCGACAATTGTCCGTCGGTCGCCAACCCAACCCAATCGGATTTGGACAACGACAACATCGGTGACCCTTGCGACGTTGACAAAGACGGAGACGGGGTGTCCATTCCTGACGACAACTGTCCAAACGACTTGACACCGTGGATTTCCTTCTCGTGGAACGACTACGATACCGACGGGTGCATCGACGAAACGATGGACGATGACGATGATGACGACGGGGTTCTCGACGTCGACGATGCCTGCTTGTTGGGCGAGAAAAATTGGATTGGCCAAGCCGAAAGCATGGACCATGACGGCGACGGATGCGCCGACAGCACGGAAGATGAGGACGACGACAACGACGGCATCGACGACGTGGTGGACCGCTGTCCAAAGGGCATGATCGGCGTGGCGCAGGCCGGTCAGGACCTGGATGGGGATGGATGCATCGACGCCGTCGAGGACGATGACGACGACCAAGACGGGGTGCTGGACCCCGTTGATTTGTGCCCACGCACCAACGCCGGCGACCAAATCTCTTCCAACGGTTGCAGCGAGTTTCAACTCGACGACGACGATGACGGCGTCGTGAATGCGTACGATTTCTGCCTCAATTCGGCCTTTGGTGAGGTGGTGGATGAGCAGGGATGTGCGACGAAGGTTGACGGTTCTGCCGGCGAGAACGATGACGGGGGCTTTGGCCTTGCAGGATGGTTGTTCCTTGCTGCGGGCGTCATCGTTGCCTGGGCTGTCATCGCCAACAATCAGCGGGGACCTGCCTTGCCGAAGGAATACGTCGCCACGGCGCCACCGCCTCGCCCGTCCGTCCTCGAACAGGAATGATCACGCATACACGATGGCGGGCGACAACGGCATGGTTGAGCCCGCTCGTCCCGTGGTGTCAGCCTCGCTTTCACCGACGACGATGTTCACCGCATCGAGACCGAGTTCAGCGGCTACGAAGGCCGAGGCACGGCTGAGAACAAGGGCTTCGTCCATTGACGAGACCACGACGCCTTTCGAAGCGTCGTCCCATTTGAAGACTTGAGGAAGCATCTTCTTGCCCCAAAACCCAAGAATTTCCCCTTTTCGCTCGCCTTGGGCCAACGGCATTTCCTGAAGCACGGGCATGAATTGTTTGGGATGACCTCCTTCAGCGAGGAAGGCAAGAGCGGATTGGGCCAACGTACGCTTCCATTCGGGTGCGACCACCAACGTGGCGGACGTGGCGGACTGACCGAGATGCCGTTCCGCCACCACCCGAACTTTTCGAGCCTGTTCGAGCACATCCCGAATGTACTGTTCTCCGGCAAGCAACACCTGTTGGTCATCGTCCAGCGGCGTTGGAACCTCAAGCGTACTCGCCGCAACCAGACCGGTCGTCGCAGCGTGATCGTCCCACCAAACCTCGGCCAGATGCGGCGTTGAGACGGAAATCAATTGGGACCAGACCGGAAGCATACGCTCGGCGACCGCTCGGTTACCGCCTCCTCTACGAACGTACCAGTTGATGTCCTTGATGACCTCGTAATGGGAGATTTCGACCGCACGGCGTAGGTCGTAACGCTCCATGGCTTCCGTGAATTCGTGAAGGCGTTGAGCGAAGCGAGCCTCCATCCAAGCGTCCATCGGCGTGTCCGAAGCGGACCAAGCCATGAGTTGCTCCGGCATGCTGCGGAGTTGAAGCATCACGCGGTGGTTCGCTTCAAGGGCTGCATCCGACCAATCCATTCCCGCCGTTGGGTTGGCAGCAAAGAGGATGAACAAACGCACCGTATCCGCCCCAAAGCGTTCGATCATGGTTTCCGGCGAAACCGTGTTGCCCAGCGACTTGCTCATCTTGGCTGAGCGGGAGGTCAACTCGCCGTGACAGTGCGGGCAAGGCGCTCCTTCGTGGTCCACCGACAGCGTCACGCCGCAATCGGCACAGAACGGAGCTGATTTGTTGACCATACCTTGGCAGAGCAACTCGTTGAACGGCTCGTCCACATCGACCAAGCCCAAATCTCGGAGAGCTTTGGTCATGAAGCGAGCGTAAATCAGATGCATCTGCGCGTGTTCAATTCCGCCGCAATAGAAATCCACCATCATCCAGCGGTCGGCGATGGCTTTTGCAAACGGTTCGTCGTCGTTCATAGCATCGGTGTACCGCAAGAAGTACCATGACGAATCCATGAACGTGTCCATGGTATCGGTTTCACGGCGAGCGTCTCGACCGCAGGTGGGGCACGAGGCGTTGACAAAGGTTGGCGAGGTTTCCAAAGGATTCCCCTCGACGTTGAAGACCACGTCACGAGGCAGTTCGACGGGCAAATCGGATTCAGGGACGGGAACGGCCCCGCATTCGCCGCAGTGGATGACAGGAATGGGGGTGCCCCAGTACCGCTGTCGGGAAATCAGCCAAGGTCGAACCTTCCAGTTGACCGTTCGCTCACCCCGATCGGCGGCTTCGAGGGCGTTGCAGATAGCGTCTTTCGCCGCTTGGCCGTAGAGGCCGTCAAACCCGTCCAAAGGACTGTTCACCATGTACCCCAAATCGGTCTCGGCTTGGGTCATGGGTGCCTTGGCGTCACCGCCGTCCTCCATCACCAACACGCGACGAACAGGAATGTCGTAGGCGGTTGCGAAATCGAAGTCGCGCTCGTCGTGGGCGGGGACCGCCATCACCGCTCCGGTTCCGTAGGTAGCGATGACGAAGTTTCCGAACCAAATGGGGACCGCCTCGCCGGTGAGCGGGTGAACGGCATGGTGGCCGGAAAAGACCCCCTGCTTCTTGTTCATGTTCTTGATGCGGTCAAACTCCGACATGCTCGCCACCTCATCGTGCAAGGCTCGCCATGCGGCCTCCTGAGGGGTGCCTTGAACCAACCTTTGTGAGAGGGGGTGTTCGGGAGCGAGGGTGACGAAGGTGGCGCCAAAGAGGGTGTCCGGGCGTGTCGTGAACACTTCGATTTCTTCTTCCCGACCAACGATGCTGAAACGAATGTTTGCACCCTCAGACCGACCCAACCAGTCCTTCTGAAGCGCCTTGACGTGTTCGGGGAATTGGATGGTGTCAAGCCCGTCGTGGAGTTGCTGAGCGTACGAGGGCAAGTCAAGGAACCACTGGTTCATTTCTTTCTGTTCCACGGGACCGTTGCAGCGCCAACAACGACCGGCCTTGACCTGTTCGTTGGCGAGAACGGTGTTGCACGCCTCGCACCAATTCACCGGGGCGTGCTCCCGCCGAGCCAAGCCGTTCTCCATGAATTTGGTGAAAAACCACTGATTCCACTTGTAGTACCTTGGGTCGTGGCTTTTGAGGGTTCGACGCCAATCGTAGGAGAAGCCCATGCGTTTGATTTGAGCGGTGATGGAGGCCATGTTTCGCTCGGTGCTGTCGTGGGGGTGGCCGCCTTCCGAAATGGCAGCGTTCTCAGCGGGCATGCCAAACGAATCGTAGCCCATGGGATAGAGGACATCAAAGCCCCTCATGCGCTTGAATCGAGCAACGGCATCACCAATGGAGTAATTTCGCACGTGCCCCATGTGCATTTTTCCCGAAGGATAGGGATACATTTCAAGGCAGTAGAACTTGGGTCGGTCGTCCCGCAAATCCGCTTCGAACACCCTTTCATCGGCCCAACGCTTCTGCCAGCCGACCTCGTCAACGGGTTCAAGTTCGGATGACATGGAGCCTCACCGTCCACTGGACGATTCAACCCACTCGCCTTCACGCTTTCAAATCCCCGCCTCGCCCGAAGGGTATGACCGACTTGTAGCCCCGTTAGTTGGATCCAAAATCATCGCTGGTTTCCAGGAGGAAAATGGCTTCCCGTGTCAGTTTGTAGCGGTTCATCAAGCCCATCTTTCGTCGCTCGACCAACCCGTACTTTTGCAGCGTACGCAGGTGATGAGATACAAGTTGTTGGCTCTTCTCAAGCCGTTTAGCGAGTTCTGCTTGCGTGGGGAACTGACCCAAATCGCCGTCTTGGTCGAGCAGGTTGAGGATCTTGCCTTGCAAACTGTTGGGGTCGGGGGACAACGGCGGCACGGGGAGGTCTTCTTCGTTCGTGCTCGGATTCAGTTGATTGGTCAGCGGATAATAGCGAACGAGACGTCCGTCGTTTTTCCGCCAAACGCTCTCCTCAGCCTCCAAGATACGGAGGTGGTGGGTTATCTGACCGTTGCTCATTTCCAGCGCGCTCATCAACGCTCGGAAATGGCAGCCCGGGTTGGCGGTCAAGTACCCCATGAGGCGACCGCGTTGGTAGCGACCGTCGGTGGTTTCGTGGGTTTTGCCCACGAGACCAAGCAACCACAACCCCGCCAGCGTGGTGGGCAACCGGAGGCCCTCGTTGGTGGCCACGACGGCGACGAGAAGCGACAACAACGACGTCGTCACAACCACGGTCAGCACGCTCGCAACGGGAACGGGGGCTGTTTCGCTCACCTCGTCCTGTTGGATCTCGACCGGTGGTTCTTCGATGACAGGCTCAAGCGTGGACCGCTCCATCACGACTTCAATCACCTCCACCGAAGGCGCAGAGAAGGAGGCACATGCGGGTGACGGTGAGGCTTCAACGGCTCGATAAACGCCTTCGGTTGTTCCCGAGGGTGTCCAAGCGGCCAGCGTTCGAGCGTGAGACAGCAGGTGCATTGAGTCGTCCATTTCCAAGACGTAACAGGTGCCTTGCTCCGTGAGCAAACCCGTCCAAGTCCCCGTCAATTCAAACACGTCCTGTTCAACGATTGGTGTGTTTTCTTCTTCCGCCGAGGATTCGGTGAAATCTTGAGGCCATATCACGGAAACGGAAGCGGTGCTGGTGGTTGAGGCGAGCAGGGTGAGTTCGAGTTGATAGATGCCCTCGGGGACGATCGGAGCGCCGTTTTGGACCATCTCAACCTCAAAGGTTGCAAAGACCGAGCCCTCACCGCCTTGGGGCATCAAGACCTTGCGACCGTCGTAAGCATCGCATACGTCTTGGAAGCGGTGAACCGAAACGTCCTCTGTATTCTGGAAATCGAGGACGAAGGAACACGGTTGCGTCATTCGCAAATAGGCTTCTGGGCCGAGGTTGGTGACGGTGTTGGTCAATTGGAGGGTATCGTCATCAAGCCACGTTGTGGCGGTGGTGAGTTGGATCTCGGCAAGCCCATCGCAACCGTTTGGATCGGCGTCCCGATAGGCAACGGTCTCGATGACCGAGAGATGAAACTCGGGGACTTCGGCCACGACCGTGTAGGTGCCTGGTGCGACTCTACACCCGTCCTGGTCAAAGAAATTCCACTGAGGAAGGGTCAACGAGAGCGGTTGGGAAGGCGAAAGCGATGTCTCGAGTTCAATGGTTTGACAGGTTTTGGCGCTGCGTGAATCGAACACGACCTCACCGAGGTCGTTGATGACCCACATCTCGGACCTGCACGAGGACGTGAAAGTCAGGTCCTGCTCTTCGGTTGAGCGGCTGACAAGGTCAAGTTGAGCGACCAAGACATCCCCTTGTCCAAAGGGGCGCTCTTCGTCAACGTTGAGCGTCATGGAAAGAGTGGCATCAAGCGGGTTTTCGCTGTCTTGCAGCGGCTCGATGAGGCGCTCGTGAACGATTTCTCCTCCGGGCAAAGCAAGTTGAACCGAGGTTGGTGAGGTCGGTGAAAGCGTCAATTCGTCCACTTGGACCACTTCGCCCGGCATCAAGGTGGTTTGAGGGCCGATGCACGACGGTCCGAGGCTCACGGTGTCCCCGATGGTGTGCTCAAAGGAACACGGAGCGACCTCGCTCAAATCCAAGGCTTGGACGGTGGGGTTGTGCAGGGAAACGAGACCTACCCATGCGCCGAGCTCGGTTTCGGTGCGCTGCACCCAATCGACCGAGTAGACCAAGGCCGACGGAAGTTCGACCGGTGTTTGAGCAAACACGGTGGTCGAGGTGGAAAGGCCGGTGCCCGGGTGCACGACTTCAACGGTGTACTCCCCGCTCACCAGCCAACTCCCGTCGGCATCCTTCATGCTCCATGTCAACGGCGATTCAACCGTGAAGGTTTCACCTGCCAAGAGGTCGAGGCCTTGTTCCCGGAGAGGACATGCTTCGGAACCATCGACCATCTTGACACCGGTGGCGTTGAATACGTTGAGGACGAATTCGCAAGCGGGGTTGTTGGGCAGGGTCACCGCGTCCCCTTGGTTCACCAAAGAAGGCGTGATTTCAAGCGGGTGCACCGGGTCAACCCATGGTTGGGTGGCGCTCTTGTCAAACGTCGCTTCGAGGCGAACATCGTTCACATCAGCGGAAGCAAAACCGAGAAAAAGCGAGGCCATCAACAGGCCCATCACGAGAAGGATGCGGCCTTGCGGCTTCTCGCCCATGTGAAAACATGGTCGCTTCCCCTTTGAAAGGCCAGCGGTGCAAACGATGCGTAGCTTTCAGAGGTTCTCAAGGTCCAACATGGTCGGAATCGCCGCCTCGGCGGCGGCTTGCTGCTGCATTTCATGCTGCTTCCATTCCGGCAATCCCTCGGTGCCTTCCCAACCCAACGCTCGAGCTTCCGCATAGTTGCCTTCGGCGATGTAGTGCTGGATCCACGCCTGACGCCGTTCTTCTTCTTCGCCGATGGAGGCCTGTGCGAGTTGCTTCTCCTGATTGGCCACCATGGCCTTGCGCTTTCCAGCGGCCCGTGAGACTTGAGCGACGATGATGAGAGCGAGCATGAAGATGATCACGCCACCCATCCACACGAGGGTGCTGTTCTCACCGCTCAGGAAGGAACTGGTGTCCCCTCCCTCGCTCTCAGCGTTCGGATCGGCCGTGATGGTGCATTTGGCTTTGTCAGCCGCGAGGAAGAACCCGGGGTCCCAAGGACACGCGTCGGCATCATCGGCCACCCCATCGCTGTCGGCATCGGGGCATCCAAACCATTCTTCCTCAAGGCCAGTGACGGAGGTGCCCGGCACGCGTTGACACATGTCGGCCTGGTAACCGGTGACGTTGTCACCGTAGCCGTCGCCGTCGAAGTCAAGCCATTGCGACACA
>JAURDA010000042.1 GCA_030828165.1 Candidatus Poseidonia sp. | reverse complement strand
GGAGTCATGTTCCCCGACCACGTTTCGCCCTGGTCAAGGTATTCATCCCAACTCACCTCGATGGACTCGGTCACCCAGACGACCTGGAATGTTCGCGTGGTCACGTTGACTTCGAACGGCTGAACGGCAAAGGCTCCTCCCGAATCGTCAACGCGAAGCATGCCGAGCATCAGTCCCGAAGTGGACGTGTCGAGCAGAACGTTCGAATCGGTTTCGTCCGCATCGTTGGTTGGGTCCCCGTCCCCGTTGCTGTCTTCGGCGAGGTTCAAGTCCCAAGCAAAGGTGAGTTCATCCCCTTCGGGATCAGCGGAATTGGAGGCGTCAAGCAACGCAGCATCGCCGGCGCGGACCGAGGTTGGCATGCTGATGTTGATGGTCGGGGCGCCGTTAACCTTGATCGAGGCGATGGCGTCATCGGTTCCTCCTTGGTCGTTGGTCACCGTGAGGCGGACCGTGTATTGGCCGTATTTCATGTACGTGTGGGAGGTGAAACCCACCACGGTTTCGGCTGTTGTGCCGTCACCAAAATCCCATTCGTACGAGGTGATGACGCCTTCAACCGGGGACGACTCTCGCGCATCGAGGGTGACCATTTCGCCCTCTTGAATGAGCAAGGGGTAGGCTTCGAGCGAGGCTCGGGGGTCAACGGTCGTGTCAAGCGCGCCCGTGCAACCGGCCAGGCTGCTCATCGTCAGCATCAACAAAACGAGGGCGGTCAAGTGCCCTTGCTTCGCTCGGCCGAACATAGAACTTTGGCCGCCCCTACCCTATCTAATGGTTCGGGAAGGGTGATTAAACAGAACGGGGGTTTTCATCCCCCTCAAACTTCACCGTTTGGGGAAGGTCGCCTTCAACCGTGGCCGACTCGTAAGGGTCGTCCAACGCCGCCACGTCCTCGATCACCACCTCGTCCACGTGTGTGAACGCATCGTCCATGCCATGCCCTTCTTCCCGCAGGCTTGCGACATCCGCTTCGCTGGCATCGTACGGAGCTTCGACGAGTCTTTCTTCCTCAACGATGTCTTCCACGGCGTCCAAGAGCGTGAGGGCTTCCTTCATTCGACGTTCTTGCAGCGCAGCAAATTCAACCTCGGTCTCGCCTTCATGGCTTTCCTCGGTATTCGCTGCGTCGTCGGGTTGGTCGGGCGAAACGGATTTTCGAAACCAATCGCGCAAGCCCATGGCCAAGGGAAACCGTCATCCGGTTTAGGAGTGATGTTGAAAGAGGGTGTCGGTCGTTGAGAAAGCATGGCCCAAGACCTCTTTCAGGGAGAGAAGGTGTTGGCCTTCGATTTGGAAACCACCGGCGTTTCCACAAACAGCGACCGTATCGTCCAATTGGCGTTGATCGGAACCCTCGAGGACGGTACGGCCGTCAACATGGAACGCATTGTGAATCCCGTTGTCTCCATTCCACTGGATGCAAGCCGCATCCACGGCATCTACAACCACGATGTTCGAGGGCAACCAAAATTCGCCGAAGTAGCAGACGAAGTGGCTGCGCTCATTGACGGCGCTATCTTGGTGGGCCACAACGTTCGGAAATTTGACTACGCGATGCTCGAAAATGAATATCTGCGGCTCGGAAAACTCGCTCCCGAACCGAAAGCCATCATGGATACGCTGGAGTTGGTGCGCCGTTTGCGCCTGCCCCGGCCGCACAACCTCGGTGCATTGTGTCAGCGTCACGGTATTCGATTGGACGCTGCCCACACCGCCGCGGCTGATGCCGCAGCGACGATGCTGCTCTTTTGGCGCTTGTCCGTTGACCATGCGCCCGCCTTTCGTCGGTCCATTGCGGAATTGGAGCGCTGGGCTGTTCACGGCGACGGGGCCAGCGATGCCTCGGCTTTGGGGCGGGGGCTCAACGACCTCGAACCGCTGGACAGCATGGGAAAAGTCCGCATCGACGGGGAGCATTACATCCTCTCGTTCGGCCGACATCGGGGGCGTAGCCTGCTTGAAATTCAAGAGCACGACCCGAGTTACATCTCGTGGTTGCTCTCACCAAACGGGCTTGAGTGCAACGATGCGAAAGACACCATTCGGTCGCACCTTCGCCTCAGGTAGGCAAGAATTAGGTCACCTGTCCGTCTTCCTGGGCGGTGGCGTGTGCGGGACACCGTCTTGAAACGGCGCCCACGGCAACACGTCGCACCAGGGCCCCACGCGCCACGTGGCTCGCGTGGTCATCACGGATCCCAGAAACATCGGGCCTTGGTGGCCCGTGGCTTGGAGTTCCTCCAAGGCTTCTTTCCCTCGACCGTCGAAGCGGGCGGCGCATTGCTGACCCGTCGGAATGGCGCGTCCGGATTCGTCCAAAGGTTCGCACAATTCCAAGACTGCAGCGCCGGTGGACGCCTCGTAGCGATGGAGCAAGACCACCGCATCGGCAAAATCGCCTTGATGCAGGGTTCCCGAGGCTTGCCGCCATGTCCACCAGTGAGGGCACCAGGCCTTCCAGTCGCAAAACCCGCCACACGTGTCCGGGCCGGGAGAAGCCTCCATCGGCATCGGCGTGGGTTTCGTGGCTTCCCAAGCAGCGTAAGCATCGGCGAGGACGCTTTCACCTTCCGCAGACCATTTTGAACTGGTTTTGGTGTACCAGCCTTCGGTTCGAACCGGAGGGGCAGCGGGATTGTTCGCCAGCAAGATGTCTCTGTACATCCGAAGTTGACGGTTCACCTCGGGTTTCAATTCCTTTGTCGGCGCGTTTCCGGTCTTGAGATCCGCCACCAGCCAACCGACCGGGTCGCCTTTCTCATCGGTGTCTGCAAACAGCAAATCCAAACGTCCCATGAGGCGCCCGTCGCTGGTTTTGAGTTCACCCTCAACGGCGATGGTCAAGGATTGCAAATGCCGCCAAAGGGCCACCGTCACCTGTTCGTGAGGGACATGGCGGGCACCAATGTGATCGAGGAGAAGGACGATGCCACCGTTTTGTTGCTTTTGCGCCTCGGACCACTTGTTGTCCTTCCAGTCGGGACGGCGGGGTGTGGCGAGAAAAACGGCCTTTTCTTCCTCCCAACGCGTTTTGAGAAAGCCTTCTGCCGTCAGCGGCAACCATCCGCTTTCTTCGCCCGCACGGCCGTCAAGATCCATGTTCAGCAGATCTTCGATGGAGGCGTGGACAGCAGTACCCAACGAGGCCGCCATGCCCGCTTTTCTCGGTAGACGTTGGCGGCTTAACCAATACATTCGGGGACAGGTTTCGTACCGATTCCACGCCGAAGGTGAAAGTTGGTGCGGGCGCACCCCGCTCTCATCGTTCACCATGGCTTCGGCTTCGCGTCAAGCATGAAGAAGGTTTGGTGACTTGGAAGGGGAAGTGTTGAAGCGGAAGGGGCGATTCCCGTGACCATGGATGGCCCAAGCCTTCGAGTCAACACCGAAATTCAGACCGAGAACGCCATGGTCGTGGCGTGTTTCCCCAGTGTGGGGATGGTCTCAAGCATCGTTGCCCACTACCTCATCGACAACCTCGAACTGGAGTTTGTTGGTGGTTTGGTCGATGACCGATTGCCCGCCTTGGCGTTGATTCAGCAAGGCGTTCCTTTGCCTCCCATCCGAGCCTACGCCGGTAAACCGCAATGCACCATCGACGGATGCGACCAGGTCATCCTCCTCATGAGTGAAATGGTCGTTCCCGAAACCTTGGTTCACAAGATCGTTTGGGAATTGTTTGAGTGGTCCAAGGAACACAAAGTGCTCGCTGGCGTTGTCGTTGACGCGTTCGCAAAAGCGGGGATGAAGTCGAACATGGACGGCGTTGACCCCATGGTCGAATACGAAGACACTGACGCCATCGACGTGGTGGGCATTGGGTGCAACGAAACGGTTCGCGCGATGCTCAAAGAAATGGACATTCCACTCTTGGAAAACGGCGTGATTCGAGGCATGAACGCCGGTATTTTGGGCGAGGCATCTCGCCGAGGACTCGGGACCATGTCCATCATGGTGGAAGCCGACCCAAGGTTCCCCGATGCTCGTGCTGCAGCGGCCATCATCGAACGGCTGAACGTGCTGCTGCCGATGGAACTCCCCGAAGAACCGCTTCTTGAAGAAGCGGAACTGCTCGAAGCTCAACTCAAAGCCTTGCTGGACACCTCGGCCGTCAGCGAGGGTGGAGCGGCAACCAACGCCATGCTCTACGGTTGAATTCACGAGAAGTCGCTGAGCGACCGCTGCCCGCTCTCCACGGTCTCAACCGCCTCCGCGCGCCCTTCCTCGGGGTTTTGCGTATGCTCGTCAAAAGAACCGTTTTCAAGCGAGGCCCCCAGGTCCTCCTCACTCCAAACCTTCACGCCCAAATCCGTGGCTTTCGTCAATTTGGAGCCTGCTTTTTCTCCGGCCACGAGCACGCTGAGTTTGGCCGACACGCTTCCAACGATTTTCCCTCCCGCATCGATGATTCGCTGCTGGATTTCTTTGCGCGGCGCAGATAGAGTCCCCGTCACGCAGAAGGTCATGCCTTCAAACGGACCGCCTTCGGCCATGACCGGTTCGGGAAGGACGTTGACCTGCGCCACGAGGTCCTCGAGCAACGCTCGTCGGCGAGCAAGACCGTCCCTGAATTGGAGGGCCACGATATCCCCGACGCCGTCCAGAGCGAGAACCTCTCGAAGCGCAGCGTTGGTTCCGTAGGGTTTGCCCTCATCGTCGTTAATCGGACCGTATGCAGCATCGCCTGCCTCGGCGTGAGCGCGGTCCAACCATGCAAGCAACCCCTGAGCATCGCCCATCACGCGAGCCATCGCCGTCGCTAATTCAGGACCGATACCCGGAAGCCCCAGGGCGTGAAGAAAACGACCAAGGGTCATGGAGCGGGCCTTTTCAACCTCAGAGAGCACGTTGTTTGCGGATTTCTCCCCCATGCGGTCGAGGGTGAGCAGGTCGTCGAGCGTGAGCCGATACAGATCGGCGCACGATGCGATGAGGTTTGCTTCCAACAACTGGTCAACCAATTTTTCACCCACGCCGTCCAACTCGAGGGCACGGCACCAGTACAGGACGGCTCGGCTGGTTCGAGCGTCGCATTGCAAGTTGAGGCACTTGAGGAAAGCCCCCTCGCTCTGGATCTCGCCTTGACAGGCCGGGCAAGCCTCCGGTGCCAGAACGTCGCTTGCCCGAGGCAACTCGGCTTCAAACGGGTCGCCAGAGGCGTGAAACCTTCCCCTCATGTCATCGGGCACAGCAGGGCCAAGAGAGGATTCAATCTTGGGAATCACATCACCACGCCGAACGATGAGGACCTTGTCCCCAATGCGGACGCCGAGACGTTGCACTTCACCGAGGTTGTGCAAGGTGGTGTTCTCAACGGTCACCCCGCCCACGCGCTGCGGTGCAATCCGAGCAACGGGCGTGATGTTTCCGGTTCGCCCCGTCTGCCACTCAACCGCCATGAGCACCGAAGTGGCCTCCTCAGGCGGGAATTTCCAGGCCAGAGCCCACCGAGGATGGTGAGCGGTCATGCCCAATTGTTCTCGCTGTGTAAGATTGTCCAGTTTGAACACCACCCCGTCGATTTCGAAGACGTACGAACTTCGTTTCTCCGTCCAGTTCACCGTCGACGCATGAAGAAGTTGCGCTGCTTCCGAAGGCGTGGCTCCTTCGTGAACTTCCCACGGTGCAGGGACAATGCCCAAGCGGTCTTCCATCCACGCCAGCATGTCGGTATCGTTGTCCATGACGGGAACGGGTTCGCTGTCGGGGTGGCGGTGTTCACCTGCGGGTACTTTGGCGTCGTAGGCTTGGAAGACGAGGTCGGAAGCATCGGCTTTCCCGTCGTCGTGTTTCTGGCGCAAGGCACCTGCAGCGAGGTTGCGTGGATTCGGTGATGTTTCCCGGTACTTCCGGTCAAAAACCGCAAGCGGCATCACCACTTCACCGCGCACGTGGACGTCGACGGGAAGCGGCAAGTGGTGGGGGACATTCGCCACCTTCAGCGCATTTCGCGTCACGTCTTCGCCTCGCTCACCGCTTCCCCGAGTTGCTGCCCGAACGAGTCGACCCATGCGGTATTCGAGTGAAAGGGCTGAGCCGTCCAACTTTGGCTGGGAAAGAAACCTCACGGCTCCTCCAGTGGTGGCGTTGACGAAGTGGGAGAGTTCCTCGTCGCTGGTAGCCTTGTCCAGACTACGCATGGGGAAGAGGTGATCGACTTTGACGCTTCCTGGTGGGACATCCGCCCCCACCCTTCGCAGTTGGGGGTGATGTGGGTCAAGACCCTTCAGTTCGTCCCAAAGTTGGTCAAACTCAGCGTCGCTGATCTCGGGTTCAGCGAGGTTGTAGTACAGGTGCGAATGATGGGCGATTCGCTCGGCAAGAAAGGCGATTCGCGCCTCGTCTGCCTCGGAGAAAGCCCCGGCTTCGCCCATGGTTTCAACAGGGGTGCGACGGGCTATGAAGCATCGCTTTCCGGCCGTTCAGTCGAACTTGAGCGCTACGAATTCGCTGTTTTCAAGCGGGCATCGCGTCATCACGGCACGGCTCAAAATACGGAGATGAATTTCGGCAACCACGTGGACGGTCGCAGCGAACATGTGCCCGGCGTGGGGCTTGAGGTCGTCGTCGGAAAAGGTCGCGTGAAGGTGAGTAAACGCCTCCCCGCTTTCTCGACGAGCGAGATTGCCTTGAAGCGTCACGAGTTCTGCACCGCCCTCAAGCGTCACGCGATGGTAGACGTGCTTGTCGTCCATGTAACCGTAGGTGCTGTCCCGCGTTCGGCCAATGCCGCTGGTGATGGCAGCAGCGTCAAAGCCGAGTTCGTCGGCCAAGCCTTGCAGCGAGGCGTGGATTTCCTCGCCCGGGTCCAACCGAACAAAGACGTCGTCATCGCTTCGTGTCCATTCCATGCCCATCGCTACGAAGGAGGGCCCATGAGCATGCCGTTTACTCGGATTCGGTTGAGAGGAAGGTCGTTGAACGAGCCTGTTCCATGGCTTTGATGTATTCGCGAGCAACACGCAAGGCATCCGCATCGCCTCCCAAAGGCAGTGGGCCGAACGGCCCCCAACCGTTGCGGAGCAGCATGATGCGGCGCTTTGGCTGACGCTTCGCCATCCGAAGGCGCTCCCAAGCGTAGCGCTGACCGTCAGCGAACAGATGCGTTGAGGTGATGGCGTACCGTTTGGGAACGAGCAGGGAAATGAGGTGAAGAGCGAGAAAAACGTCCCAGAGCACCGCATAAACGACGGGGGTGTTTGAGACCTCGAGCAACGCCCAGGGAAGCACCATCATCGCCGCCATCGATCCGAGGTTTCCCCACTGACGAACCATTTCGTGTACCCCTTCGCTTTCCCAAGCGAACCCGCCGTTGGGAAGTCGACCCAATTCGGGAACATCGCTGCGTTGTTTCGTCAGCCAATACGCATCCCACGCCACGATAAGAGCAAGCGTGACGACCGCAGCCAGCCCCACGTGTTCGGCTGACGGAAGGAGAACGGCCATCGAAAGTACCTCACAGATGACGTTGGTCCAGACCGGTCAAATCGCCCGGGCCGCCTCGGCGCAGACGAGCAAAGAAGAGGAGAACCACAACCGCGAGCAAGGCCAAAACCACCAGCAAGGCGTTGACGTTGAGATCTTCATCGTCCGTGGTCACGCCTTCGAGCAAATCGGGGACCCCATCGCCGTCATCGTCCATGTCCTCGGTCAACCAACTGGTGTAACCGGGTGGGCAATCCAGAACGTCCGGTTGGGTATCGCCGTCGGTGTCAACCTGAGCGCACGGGTCGAGGGGGAACGCATCTTTGCTGTCGCTGTACCCGTCGTTGTCGTCGTCTTGGTCGTAGATGTCGGGTCCACAAGATTTGCCGGTTTCGGGATCAAACCATGTTTCCGAAGAACAGGTGCTTGACCAGTCGCCATCGGTGTCAAGTTGCGTGTATTCAAAGTCGGTGGAGGCGGTGGCTGATTGACCGAGCGTATCGGTTGCGGTCACCTCGACGACGTAGAAACCCGCTGGCAGGTCGGTGATGTTGAACACGGGTTCGTTGCCACCCTGCAGGACGGCGTTACCCTGCATATCGTACACCTTCCATGAAAGAACGATGGAAGCGGTTTCGTCCAGGTCGTCGCTCACCGTTGCCGAGGCGCGCAACGAATCGGCCTCCATCACCCGTTGACCAGGGAACGGTTCGACCATCGTAACGGTAGGGGGTTGGTTGGTTTGCAGAACCAACAGGACATAACGGTCGGCCGAGGTCGGCGAGCTGATTTCAAGCGTGGCTGCGGGTGAGTTGGCAGCTTCGGCTCGCACCGTCCATGACGCCATCGTCATGTCGCTTGACGTTGATACCGAGCGCAACAACAGAGGCACATCAAGCGTGGTGCCCTCGACCGTTACCGCAGGTACCGAAGCATCGGCATACGTCACCGTGAACAATGCATGGACGGGGGCCCCGCTGCGTTTAGCATCAAGGGTCATCGTCCGGTAAAGGGAGAAGGTCGCTCCATCATCTGCCTGAACGCTCTGAACCAGGCCGTCCACTGCGACCACGTCGGTTCCGGACACCTCAAGCGCACCGAGAACGGTCGTCGCCTCCAAGCGAACGGGGAAATTTTCCGTAGCGAAACCGCTTGCTGCCGACACGGTCGATGAGCGAACGAGCAACGGGGCGCTCAGTTCACCCTCATCGGAATGCAGCGAAACCCCCACGCCGTATTGAGAAATCGTTGCGTTTTCGAGCGTTAAACTCGAGGAGGTGCGCCCGTGATGCGCCGTGATCGCCGTTCCCGTCCCCGTGCCGGTTAGCACGAGGTCGGTGAGCGTTCCAGAAGTCAAATCCAAATCGATGGCGGGGGCACCGGTCAACACGACATCGCTCACGTCAATGTCGAGGTTGTCTTGGCCAACGATGCCACCGACGCCCGTCACCGCACCGTTCAGGCCGGTAAGGGAAAACGATCCGCGGAGATTGTTGAGCGACACGATGGCCCCGGTCCCGTTGAAGGCCGATGCGTCCAGACCGTTGACCGTCCCGGTGACGCCCGTCAAATCGAGCGCTTGGTCCACGCCATCCTCAACGGTGAGGTCCGTGAAGTCGACCGGTGCTTGTTGAGCCCAGACGGCGGGCCCATCGCAGTTGGCAAAGGTCACGTTGGTGAACGCGACCAATCCGTCCGAGGGGTAGACGATCACACATCCGTTTCCGCTGTCTTGGAAGCGGCTGTTTCTGACCTCGACTTCGGCTTGGCTTCCCGATTCAATGACCACAAGCGGGTCGCTGGCGGAACGTGCGACGAGGACACCGTCAACCAAAACCTCACCAAATCCAGAGACCGTCAAAGCGGGCGAGGACTCAACCACCTGCGTCCGTGCAAGGTTCACCACGGCGCCGGCGGAATCGCCGAGAGCTAAACCGCCCCATCGGGCCCCGTACCCGGTTGAGGACAAGGTGGCTGCACCTGCGTCAAACAAACCGTTGACGGTGATGGTCGAGCCCTCCGAGATGCGCAATGAAACGCCGTCCTGAACGGTCATCGTCGAACCGATGTTGAGGACCAAATTTCCGTCAAGCGTGTATGGACTCCACTGCCGTTCAAGCACCAACCAACCATCAAAACTTCCTGAAGGCAGGGTGGAGGCCATGAAGGTGTGCGTCAGGGAAGCGTTGGTGTCCCACGTCACGAAATCCGTCAGGTTGTTCTGTTGCAGCGTGACGGTTTTCACTCCTCCGTACGTCTCGCCCATGTCGGTTACGCTTCGGGCCTCGGTGGTGGTGAACAAACGACCGGATGCGTCGGTCACGCCCATCGCACCTTCGATGGAAATCAATGCACCAGAGACCGGTTGGCCTTTGTCGAGCACCGTGATGCTGAGGCTCGAGGAACTCGTGAAGGTGGCGCCGGTTTGCGCCGTCACTCGCCCGTTCACGGAGCCGTTGGTCAACGAGATGTCGCATCCGGGTTGAACCGTGAGGTTGCCGTTCAGCACCAAGCGTTCAACCGTACGCTCGCTGAGGCAGCCCCATTGTACTTCGGAGGAGAGGGTGAACGTGCCGGCGGTCCCGCTGATCAAACTCTGACCGCTGGCCTGAAGGCTTGGCGCCGACAGGTGGGCGTTGTGGCCCAGCAAGGTACCGCTTCCTTGGAGCGTTACGCTGTTCGACGGCCCGAGAAGAAGGGTCGTGTCCATCAACGTCAAACGGCCGTTGTTGGCGACCTCCAAATCACCTGCGAGTTGATGCGGTTGGCCGTCAGGGCGAGGCCCGAGCACGATGTCTTGTCCTGAACCAACCGTCCAGTCGCCCGTTGGAATCACGGGAACCTGAACCGATTGGCCTTGCTGACCCCCGTACAACACCACGCGGACACCCGAACCGTCCAGCGTGGCATCAACCGTTGAGCCGGACGAGACAAGCGGGAGCGTTAACGCGCCGTTGCTGTTGCTCTTCAAGACGAAACCGTGGACCGTCACGTCGGCTTCAACGGGATTGCCCTGCAGGTCGGTGAAGGTCACGGGCGTCTCAAGCAGACGGTGAGATTCCGTAGTGGAGACGGTGGGGTTTGAACTCGAACCGTAAAAGAGCGTCCCGTCCCCCAACGCATCGGAAGACGACGGCGCCGTGTTCACCGGTGAGAAGGAACGGACAACGGCCTCGCTTCCGCTTGACATCATGAGCGGGGTGTCGTGAAGTTGGCCGGTCCATGACTGAAGGTGGAGCGAGACGGCCCCTTCCATCAGCACGCCCTCATCCTGGGCAACCGTGGTCAAGCTCTGACCCGAGTAGGACGAGTCGATCAGGTGCACCCCGACCTTGGAGCCGATGTTGGCTTCGGCCGTCTCAACGGCGACCGTGCTGTCCTCAAGCAGCATGCCGGTGGAAACGTTTCGCGAAGTGAATTGCTCCAGCGCAAGGTCGGCGTACCACGAACGGAGGCCAACGGAATCTTGGTCGGCGGAGGAAAAGGGCTTGTGAACGGTGAGGGTGGCCCATGCATGTTGGCCGCCCAAGACATCGATTCCCGTCGCGTCGGAGGAAGTGAGGGCCACGTCGATGTTGGACAATGAACTGGTCGGGGTTTGAACCGAAACACCCGTTTGTCCAGCCGTAACGGAAAGGTTGGACCAAGCGGCGTGACCTGCGCCGGTCGCCTCAACGGCGTTGGAGATGGCGTGCACCTCAACGCCCTCCATCACCGAGGTTCCGCTGCCCGACCAAGCGACACCGATCGGTGTAGACGTGAGCGTGCTGTTTCGCAACGTGCACGTTCCGTCACAACTAACGTCAACCGCTGGACGAAGTTCAACGGAACTGTCGGAAGTGAAGGCAAGGTCATCGACCAGCATGGACGAAACGTCTTGGCCAACAAGAAGTCGTTGACCCGAGACCTGCGCATCGGCAACCGTGAAATTGTCGGCATCCCCTGCATCCATGACCAGCGCAAGGCCGCTGCCCACCACCGACTGAACGAAGGTGGAGGCACCGGAAACGGTCGCGATACCGACGCTGGCGTTCACCAAAACCAACCCGTCAACGTTCATCGTACCCGCAAGGGATTGGAGCCCAACGCCAGCCTCTTCCACCGTTAGATCGGATACGGAAGCCGTCCCGTGGTTGGCAAGGCCAACGGCCACTTCGTTGAACGAGCCGGTCGTAAGCGACAGGGAGCCGCTTTCCACGTAAACCGCTTCGTAATCAATACGGTTCGCTTCGACATTGGAGATGTTGGCTTGACCGCCCAAGACCGAAACGCCCCGGTAGGCGTCGTTGAACACGATGTCGGTGCCGTTGAGAATGCCTTTGACCATCACGCCGGCAGAGGCGTTGGCGACGGTGACCGAGGTGAGCGAAGCGCTCCCGGTGGACTCGAGCAGAATTCCTGGCCACAAGCCCTGCCCGTGCGAGCCTTGCGTCTCGGGCGTGACCGAGGAAAAGAAGGTGGTTTGATCGGCTTTCAGGGACCCTTCAACAACGATGGCAAAGGTGCCTGCGTCCACGCTTGTCCCGGGTGAAAGCGTGAGGGTGGTGCCGGAGGTCACCGTCACGTTTCCAGAGAGCGTGACGTTCCCGGACCACGTGGTGTTGACCGAAACGGTGCTGTCCGCCCCAGAAACCATCGGGAACAGCAAGACCGTGAGCAAGAGGGTTGCGATGCTGGCGGCTTTCATGCGTCCCATGCACCGACGGTGCGGTGTCGCCATATCAACCCAAAGGACGGTTGACAACGTTGACACACACGGAAACAGATGGTGGGCCCGCCCGGATTTGAACCGGGGTCTGACGGCCCCCAGCCGCCAAGTATAGGCCAAGCTAACCCACGGGCCCGAGGAATTCCTCAGTTTCGTGCTGCACTGAACGGTGCAACTTCTTCGATCAAGTCGAGATGTCCAACGTACATTCGACGGCAACAGTAGCGCTTCAAGCCCACGGCATCGAGGGCTTCAGCATCCGATTTACCATCGGCGAGCAATTGCTTGAATTCTTCCCACTTGTGGGCGACAACGCCGCCACAACTGAAACATCGTACTGGAATAATCATGCATCTCACCTCATCGATAGGACTTCTGCTTCTTGCGACGAGCACCACGGCCGAGTTGGTGTTTGGCTTCCTTTCGGCGTGGGTCGTTGACCAACAAACTGCGGTCAAAGCGGAGGTACTCGTCTCGGAGTTCTTCGTCAACACCCTCAGCACCACCGTTGTAGTGGACGAGGCCGCGGGCAATGGCGGTACGAATGGCGTCGGTTTGTCCCATGATGCCGCCGCCGTTGGTCGTAACGTTGATGTCGACCTTGCCCAGGCGGTTCATGGCATCGGCGATGACCAAGGGTTCCATGGCCTTGCGGCGAGCCAACGAAGGTTGGAGGATTTCAATGGGTTCGGAGTTGACACGGACGCGCCCTGCGCCGGCCTTCACCGAGGCACGGGCCACGGCGGTCTTTCGCTTCCCTGAGGATTCAACAGATTTCTTCTTACGAGCCATCACTGGTCACCTCCCGTCCATCGGTGAGCGGGTGCCCCCAAGTCTGCACTGATGTCACCCAAGCGGATGTAGCGGTCTGGCAGGTCTCGGCGGAATTTGCTATCGTCGCCTCGCTCGTGGCCTTCGGGCATGTCACCGGAAAGGTGGCTTGGGCAACCGATCTCCACGCGGAGGTTGCGAAGTGCTCGGCGGCCGCTGGTTTTCTTTTGGTACGGCAGCATGCCGCGCACGGCTCGCTTGAGAATCATGTCGGGCATACGAGGGAAGAACGGTCCCTTCCGGGCGTGGTTCAACTCGTACTTCTTGTGGTAGTTGTCCAACACGGCTCGTGGTCGACCGGACACAATCGCTTTCTCAGCGTTGATGATGATGACCTTGTCATCTCGGTCTTCCCGGGCGGCCTTCAGCAGGATGTCCGCCGAGGCGGAGGCAAGGCGACCCATGATGAGGCCGTCTGCATCAAAGACGTAGGTGGTCGCTTCAGCCAAGGATAACGACCCCCGTTCCGGTTGGGTTTTCATTCATCAGCTCGCCATAGGTCACAACACGACCACCGGCGGCTTCGATCTTCTCACGGGCACCGTTGCTGACGCTGTAGGCGGCGATGGTATGGCCGTTGGTCAACTCTCCGGACCCGAGGAGCTTGCCCGGAACGAGGATGGTGGCACCCTCGGGGGCGTATCGGCTCACTCGGCTCAGGTTGGGTTGTGCCCAATTCTTGCGGCTCTTGGAGAGTCGCATTGCCACATCTCGCCAAACAGCAGCTCCGGTGTCGCGAGACTGGGCTTTCAATTGGTTGATGACCTCAACCAACTGAGCGTTTGTCTTACGTACTGGGTTACTCATTTGACTCCCTCGATGCTTAGAAGCAACCAGCCGACCGTCCGT
>JAURDA010000041.1 GCA_030828165.1 Candidatus Poseidonia sp. | reverse complement strand
TCGGCCGTCTGTTTGAACACGCTCGTCATTCTGATCGTCATCATGGTGCTCATGCGAAACGCGAGACGCTGGTTCCAGGTGTTCAACCGACCGGCGTTTAATCTGTTACGAGCCATGAATTTCGAGGCCGCAACGGGCTTTGTGGTGATGGACGAGGACATCCGAACATCGGTACTCTACATGTACATCATGCAGCGAAAACCACGCTCGTGGCAGGAACGCATGCTGAAAATCATCGACAAAGGCAAGCCTCTGCCCAACAATTGGCGTCTTCCCATGCCCGACTTCACCTCTCACCTTGAGGTCGATGACGACGAAGCAGCAACGCCCGAAACCTTCTGGTCGTCGGAAGAAGAGTGAACCGTGCACCTGCTCGGCGTTTCATCAACGAGGCATCTTTCTGATGGCGAGGAAACCGAGTCTTGACGCCCATGGAGGAAGGCAAGACGAAGCGCAAGGTCTCCTGCTACCGTGGCAACGAGGGCGCCGCACGATGGTTCGATGACCCCCTACCCTCTCGTCCCGTGCATCAAGAATCGGTGTGATGCAGCGTCGTCAAGCGCATCAGCGTCCGGTGCAACCCAAGCATCCCCTGCTTTCGCTCAGGAGCTCTTGCGCTCAAACCGTTCTCGGCCTGCCCTATTGCTGGGATTGCGCGTACTGAATCGCATATTGCTGTGCGTAGGCCGCTGCGGTTGCAGCATCGTAACCCTGCCCGACGAACTGGTTGTAGTATTGTTCGTAGACCGCTTGGTCGTACGCAGCAGCCGGTTGTGCGGCTGCAGGCTGGGCTGCGGCCGGTTGAGCGGCTTCGGGTTGGGCTGCGGCTTGCCCGACATACTGTGCGGCAAAGGCACGAGCCGTTTCTTCGGGGTAACCTTGGGCGATCAGTTGCTGAACGTATTGTTCGGTCGGGTCAAGGGCATCGGCACCGAAGGCACCTTCCATGCCGCCGAAGGCGTCCTCCTTGTCACCGCCCTTTCGCATGAACATCAGCGAACCACCGATGATCACGAGCAAGAGGATGAAGCCGCCGATGAGGAGCATTGGGTCAAGGCCGGACTCCACGGCGTCTCCACCGTCGTTGGTCTGGCTGTTGTCCTTCCATTCACCGGTCACCGGGTCGTAGGCCCATGAACCGCTCCACTGACAGTCGCCGTTTTCATCGAGGATGAACTCGCCTCCGGCGGCTTCCGCATCGGGGTTGGCTTCAAGGCCTTGACAAGCAGGCAAATCCAATTCAATCCACTTGATGGTGACCCAGCGCTCGTTGGGAGCGGTTCCCTCGTAGTACTTGATGTAAACACGCTGTGATGTGGACTTGTTCGTGTAGAAGCTTTCGATGTTGAGCGTGATCTCGAAGCGGTCGTTGTCGCCCATGGCGTCGCTCTTCCCGTACAATCCACGGTTGCTCATGTTGAACTTCATGACCGGGGAAGCGGAGAAATTCTCCTCAAAGAACGCTGCTTCGACATACACTTCACTCGTTTCTGCACCGGAGAGAACCGTTCCAGCGATGGTAATGGTGTCCTGGTCGTACTTTGACTCGTTCACCAAAGTGTCCCACTGAATGACGGGTTCTTCATCTCCGAAGCCCTCAGGAACCACCACGAAGTACATCCGGTGCTTTTCAGAGAACTTGCCGGCGCTGTCGTAAACGACCAATTCCATACGGATTTGGTTCTGGGTGGTGCCCGTTGAATCCACGGTCACGTTTTGGAATTTGTACGACCACATGCCGCCGCTTGCAGCACTTTGCGTGAAGGTGTGCCCGTCGAGGTCAAAGGAGTCGTCGCCGTAGGGGGCGTCGAATAGAACCTTCCACTCGTAGGTCTCGATGCCGTTTCCGTCAAGCGCATCAGCGTCAGAGGAATTGCTGGCATCGAAGTGGATGACCAATTCTGCATCCTCGCCTTCACCTTGCAGGGTGATTTGGTACACGTCCCACTCAACGTTCGACACCGTCTTCGTGCCGGTGAACTCAACGTTTTCTTCGTAATCCGTGCGCATGTCGATTGTGGCGTCAGCCTCGGGGCGGAATTCATCGGCGTAGACGTCGTTTGTCTCAACGGTCATGTCGATGATTCGTGCATGGCCATCCTCATCGTGGAGCATCAGAGTGATGTCCCACTGTTCGCCTTGAGCACAACCAGTCTGGGAAGCCAAATCAGCCTTGCAGAAGGTCATGCTGGGTGCTGCATCGGTGCTGTGGCCGGTCACGCCGTTGGCGAGACTGGAGCCGTCCCAGTTGGTTGGACCGTCGATGATCCAATCCGTGTGGAGGGTCTCGGTGGTCGTCGTGGTGAATCCGAACTCAAGCGTAGCGTCGCTCTTCATGTAGCGCAGTGCGTAGTTACCGGTGCTCGGGTCAATGCTGGGCACTTCCCCGTTGATGGTGAGGTCAAGCCCGTTGCCCAAGGTGCCGAAGCCGTCAGGGTACGGCGTGACTTGGTGCTGGAGCAAGTTGCCGAGCAACGGGAAGGTCGTGCTGTCAGCACGCTCGGAGTGCGTGGCGACGTCGATGGTGGAGATGATCATGCCTCCGGAGAAGTAACTGCACACCCCAAGAACGGTGTCTTGGATGTCTTCGGCCGAGCGGATGAGGCGCTGGAAGTAACCGCCGTCTTCCATGTAACCGTCGCAGGTCTCGGGGACGTTGTTGGTGCTCACGGACTTGGTGTTCAAGACGGCCTGGGCTACACCGGAACTCGCATCAAAGCCCTGGAAGGCGTTGACGTCGATGTTGTCCATGACGGGGTGATACGGGTCGGCCAAGTCCATGGTCGAGTACGTCACCTGCGTCTCGGCGGTGTCTCGGCTTTGAACGTCCAAGCCGAAGGGCAGACGGCCGGAGAGGCCTTGGTCAAGTCCGTAGATTTGGCTTCCAAGCGGGCCAAGGTGAGCCTGAACCGTGCCTCCGGCGGACATGAAGTTCTCGAGAATCGTTCGCCGAGCGGGTTCACCGAGGTACTGGTAGTATCCGTCACCGCCGAATTGCGTGTCCTTGGCGACGAGCTGTTCCTGCCATGGCAGAACGATCTTGTCGTAGTGGGTGAACCATCCTGCATCGAAGTAGGTGCTCCAGTCGTTGATTTCGTACTGCGTGTAGGTCATGTTGAGAATGGACAGGTCTTCTTTGATGGCCGAGGTTCGGGACGAGGTGTCCGAGAGGATGGCCACGTCAACACGGTCGGCAAAGGAAGCGTGGAAGTAACGCACGTTGCCCGTTTCGCTGCCGTCCGAAAGACGACCGTAGAAACTGATGTTGTAGGTGTGGCCGTCAAGCCAGCCGTTCCAAGGGGTGAAGGTCACGTCGGTTCGCTCCTGGCTTTGGAGGGAAACCGCCGGTCCAGAGTCAACCAAGTGGGCTTGACTACCGTCGGCCATGTCGGTGACCTCCATGTAGAAGATGTAGTCGCCTCCCAAAACACCGTTCGTTGCCTGGAGGTCCCACGAATGGGTCAGGGCAGCGTCAATGGGCAAGACGCACTCAAGCGTTTGATCGGAGTGGCAGGTCAAGATGTTCGGCTTTCCGATGGAAATGTCAACGGATTCCACGTTGAAGATGACACGCTCGATGTTGTTGGCCGTGGACAATTCGTTATCGTTGAACCAAGGCTTACCTGCCGTGGTGTTATCAAAGACCGTCTTGATGTCCAATCGGTAGACGCCCGAAATGAACTCGTGGCTGCCGATGGTGGTCAAGGCTGATTCCTCGGCGTCAACGTTAGTTCGAGAGGTGGAGTAGGTCGCATCCTGAACGAAGGTGTACTCTTGGAGCGAGATGTTGTTGAAACCAACGCCCTTGAATCCGTCGTTGATGCCGTTGCGTCCGTCATCGTCGGACTGGAATTCAAAGTGAACGTCGACCATTGAGCCCTGCAAGGACATGCATTCTGCACGCCATTGCGTGGAGTCCGAGGACGAACGGTTGAGGACGTACAGGTGCGTCAAGTCAATGCTCGTGGTCTTGACCAGTTCTTCGGAATTGAAGAAGACGTTGTAGTTGCCCGAGCCGTCGGTGTTGGCAGGGTCACCAATGAATTGCAATTCGGTTTGGTCGATGGATTCGGTGGCGTTCACGATACCGTTGCCGTCATCGTCGTTCTGGCAGGTTCCGTCTTCGTTGTAGTCGTTCCATTGGGCGTAGACAAGACCGGTGTAGTTCGTGCCGTCTTTGTCGTAATCAACGGTCATGACAGCGTAGTCGCTGGGGTCGATGTTGCCGTTCTGGTCGATGGTGTAGAAGGTGTCAGCGTAGTACTCGAAATTCAGGGAGACGAAGTCACCGCCCATGTTCGTCAAATCGATGTTGGGGATGGTGAGGGTCTCGTTTGCCCAAGCGTCGTCGTATCCGTTGGTACCGGTATCACAGGGGTGGCCGAACCAGTAGGCGTTGTTGTTGAAAATCTTGGTTGAGCACGAGTTTTCGTTGTAAATAGCACCCTTTGGCTGCTGGTTTTCTTCGTATCGGTAACCCTGGGTTCCGCCCTCAAAGCTCTCCACACAGATGGCTGAAGGCGTACCGCAGTAAACATCGGACGGCGTAGCGGAGTAGACCGTCGCTTCGATGTCAAAGTCAACGGGGGTGTTTCCAAAGTTGTTGGTGGTCACGCCGATGTCAAAGATGCCCTCGGCGTAGAGACCGCCCGGCTTGAAGAACTCGATCGATTCAACCGTCGGGTCGTAGAGATTGAACGGCGTCACGTAACCAACGGCATCGTCGTTGATGGCCTGCTGGTCCCAAGCGTTGTTGGAGATGGTTGCGGAAATTCGGTAGGTGGTGTCGTTGAGCAGATTAGCGGTGATCGAGGTGGTGTATTCCTGGCCGGGTTGGAGGTTGCTCAACGGGCCAATCGTGGTGGTTTGCGTTTGCGGGTTGGGCAGGAAGGCCGTGTTTTGCTTCCAGATGGTCAAGTTGTCAACGGCAAAACCGTCACGTCCGCTCCATCGGCTTTCGTTGTCGTTGGCGGTCGAGCCCTCAAAGCCGGTTCGGAAGCGGAAACGGATGTCAACGGTTTGGTCGGCCCACGGCGAGAGGTCAAAGGCACCGAGGTCTTCCTCGGTGAAGTTGTCCCAGCCGTAGTAGGTGCCGGGGGAGAAGAGGCCGTAGTAGACGATGTTCTCCGGAGCAGCACCCCAAGAGTTGATCTTGAACATGCGGTCGTTGTCAAATCCGCCCCACATCGAGGCGCCCGAAGCACAAGCGCCCTGGACGGCAGCGAGTTGCGGACATCCGATGAGGCTCCAGCCGGTCTCGTCACTTCCGACCTCAACGATGGCAAGGTCGTCCCACACATCGCCGACAATAAAGCCGGTCCCGTCCGAGCTTCCGAGGGCACCAAGTCCCAAATGACGGAAAAGTTCGACGCTCATGAACGCCCGGTCGGCACCGGTCAAGTCAACGTCGTTGAGGACCATCGCATCGTCCCAGTTCTTTCCGTAGCCGGTCCAAGAGTCTCCTGATGCGTTGGTTTTCACGGTTCCCGCCCACATGAAGTCGGTGGGGTTGAGGTAATTAGCGGAAACGTTCGGGTCGTTGTTTCCGGTCGAGGCCCCGACGGAGTGGTTGGCTTCCTTGTGCCACTTGGTAAGACCGTCAACGTATTCTTCGTAGGTCCACGAACATCCGGTTCCGCAACCGGTCTTTACTTCGGCAGAATCCCAGTCGTTGGCGTAAACCGTTGTGTTCGTTGAGTTGGCTTCGTCAACGATCTTCAAAACGACGTCAAGGTCGGCCGTTTGTCCGTTGAGCGTGTCCATACCGGTGTTGGTGACCGTCACGTTGACGGTACGGCTTCCTTCACCGACCACGCCGAAGAATCGGTCGGTTGGGCTGATCTCCAAATCCGTCACGGCCAAGTCTTTGTTGTCCATTTCGACCACGGTGAGGGTGTCGTATTGACCCGCCCAGCCGAAGTTGTCTCGCCATCCGCCGAAGTTGTAGTTCGTGTGGCCGACGACCAAATCGGGAGCCGAGGAGGAGCCGCCTTGGAGCTGACCAATCGCCACGGCCGACGGGCGTCGACCTGCGGGATAGGAGAGCGGGCTCACGTGGTTCCCGTTGCCGTCGGACAGGGTCACCTGGACGGTCGTTGGGAAGGAGAGGAAGAAACTCGAGGTGCTTCCACCAGCGGAGTCGGTGGTGTTGAGTTGGTAAGCGATGGTAGGGTTCACGAAGTCGGGTTCGCCGTCGCCATTGAGGTCTTCGACTTCAATGGCCCACGAAATGTAGGGGCCGAAATACGCCATTTTGGAGTTTCCAAAGGCCCCCTGAGCCGTTGATTGCTTGTAGGACACGTTCTCGAGGTTGCTGTCCATCACGGCAATGGTGTCGATGTAGCCGCTGGAGCCGACATCTGCAATGGCGAAATCCTCAGTCGTGCCAACCCCCATGTTGACCACGTGCGTGTTGGCTTGGTTGGTTCCGTAGGAGTACGTTGCGGGGTAGTTTTGGCTGAGACAATCGTATTCAATGATGGTGATGTTGTCGTCTGCACCAGGGTTGGTGACTTGGCCGGTGGCATAATCCAGGCCTTCGCTTCGCAGAAGGAAGATATCGTCGTCGGTTGTTGATGCAGCCCCGTTGCACCCAAAGGCAGGGTTGGTCTCTCCCCAATCGCCGACTTCGATGCTTCGGTAGGTGTTTTGTTGGGCCGAACCCAAGTTGGTCACGAAGCCTTGCGTGGAAGAGGTGATGGGGCCCTTGTAGGTCACCACTCGCTGCGTGGTGATGTCAGCCAACAAATCAAGGATGTAGACGTCGTCGTTTCCGTCTTGGTCTGCATCACCGACGGCAAGGTCCCAAGCCCAGAAGTGGGTGAACCGTGCTCCAATGGACCAGTCACGATTGGAACATCCACCGTTTTCGATGATCGTGACGTTGCCGGGTTCGCCAGCGGGTTGCCCTTGGTCGCTGGTTTTGAAGGGGTTATTTTTCTGGTAGATGACGATGTCAATCGCATTGTCGCCGGTGAATTCACCGACTTCCACGAATTCAACGTTGGCAAACTCATCCCAGTCTGCGTTGCGGCTTTGGTTGCCTGCCACCCAAATGTCTTGACGGTCGTTGAAATTGCCCATGCCGTCGTTGTACAGGATGGTCATGCTGTGGGTTCCGTCCGTGGCGATCGCCATGTCGTTGTGTCCGTCGCAATCGAAATCGCCGATGGCGACGTCCATGGGGTCGCGGTTGGTGGTGTAGGTGCGTGCAACGGAGGCACTTGCGGTGGTTGCGAGCGCAGCCGTGGTGCTGAGCACCATCAAGACGGTTAGGAAAAGGCTGCGCATTCGGGCTTTAGAGAGGTCGTTTTGGGCAAGCATAGACATCACTTGTCTTGGCGAGGCCTTGTTGCAATATAATGCCTTTGCAAAGCGGTTCCGAAATCAGCACCCAGCGTCCCGTTTTTTTGTAAAAAAGAGGACCGATTTTCGCCCAAACTGGACCTCATGTTCAAAATCGCCCAATGAGCCATTTTGGAGCAGGACCCCATCCGACAGCATCGCCTCCGTGGATTTTGACAAGTTTCCCTGCAGCGAAGAGGGACTGAAGCCACACCTCGAGCGCTGTGCCCTCTCGGCCACCCAGTTTACTGCTGGCAATCTCTTCAATGTCTTCGGTGCTCAACCCGCTCATGCCGTGGTCGCGAACCACCAGCTGGAGAAGTTCCCTCAACCACGCCTCAGCAAGCGGATCAACGCTGGTTGCGCTTTGGACGGGTTGCGGAGGTTCAAGGTCTTCGAGCATGGCCATGAGTTCGACCGCATCGGGTCGTTCAGCGGGCTCGAGCCCAACCTCTGCCAGTTTGGCTTTCAAATCCAGTTCCCCGATGGGACGGCGGACGACCGGAATTCGCCCCGGATCCGGCTCGGGACCCATGTCAAGTGGTTTGGAGGATTCGGGAGCATCGTTCTCCGGAGGTTCCGGCGCTTCCTTCTGGCGCTTTCGGGAGACGCTCGAGAGGTTGGCGGCCTTGACTACGGTGCCCACTGGCATGGTCCATCCAACACCGGAGAGGCCGAGCTCAGCGACGTGCTGCTCAACCCAAGACGACTCGCCCTCGATGAGGATGTTGAGGTCGTGGTCGTCCGAGCGGAATCGGTATCGAACCTTTCCACGGAACGCTGCCATCGGCCTCTCGGCGGCACACATGGACTTGAACCTGCTGGCATCATGCAGCGGGCTTGGCGAGTTCACGGAGCACGGTGTGGAGGATGCCTCCGTTTCGGTAATACTCAACCTCAACCGGCGTATCCAACCGGACCTGAGCCTCGAAGGCCGTCACCGTTCCGTCGGCTGCGGTGGCGGTCACGGTCAACCATTCGAGCGGCTGAACCTCATCGGAGAGCGGGATGGTGAAGGTCTCGTTTCCGGACAATCCAAGCGTTTCATGAGTGGTGCCCTCCTTGAACGTCAAGGGGAGCACGCCCATGCCGACGAGATTGGAGCGGTGAATGCGTTCAAACGAGGTCGCAATGACGGCTTTCACGCCCAGGAGGTACGTGCCTTTGGCGGCCCAGTCACGCGATGAGCCCGTGCCGTATTGGCTACCTGCCAGAACGACCTTGGGGGCATCGATTTGGGCTGCATCGTACACGGACATCACCTCGCCGGACTCGTGATTCAAGGCGAACCCACCCTCCGTTCCCGGGGCCATCTGATTTCGAATACGCACGTTGGCGAACGTTCCTCGCATCATGATTTCGTGATTCCCACGGCGGCTTCCGAAGGAGTTGAAATCACCGGGCTGGACGCCATGTTCGGTGAGCCAACCACCTGCGGGCCCGTCGGCCGGGAACGAGCCGGCGGGCGAAATGTGGTCGGTGGTGATGGAATCGCCGAGTTTCAGCAAGACTTTGGCGCCTTCGATGGCCTGAATTGGAGCGGGTTGGGAAGACAATCCCGAGAAGAAGGTCGGCAAGCGAATGTACGTGGAGGCTTCGTCCCACGGGTAAAGCGGTGAGGCTTCGGCGGGAATGCTGTTCCATCGAGGTTCGTTCATGGCGTCGGCGTAGCGTTGCCGGAACATATCGGGCGTGATCACCTTCATGGCTTCGTCAATTTCCGCCTCCGTTGGCCACACATCGGCGAGCATGACGGGCTGGCCTTTGCTGTCATGGCCCAACGGCTCGGACGTCAAATCCATGTCGAGATTGCCTGCGATGGCGTAAGCGACAACCAGCGGTGGACTGGCCAAGTACGATGCCTTGACCTTGCCGTGAACGCGACCTTCGAAGTTCCGATTGCCGGAGAGAACAGAGCCGACGACGAGACCGGCTTCGTCGATGGCGGCTTCGATCGGTGCGTCAAGAGGACCCGAGTTCCCGATGCAGGTCGTGCAGCCGTAACCAACCGTGTGGAAGCCCATGGCGTTCAAGTCTTCTTGCAGACCCGTGGCTTCGTAGTATTCCGTCACGACACGGCTACCGGGAGCGAGGGAGGTGCGCACCCAGGGTTTGACCTTGAGACCTCGCTGACGAGCCTTTCGAGCCAACAAACCTGCGGTGAGCATCACACCGGGGTTGGAGGTGTTGGTGCACGAGGTGATGGCAGCGATGACGACATCGCCGTGATTGAGGTCGAACACCTCCCCGTTCATTTCAACGATGGCGCCGTTCGAGAGGTCTTCCTTCGCCAGTCCGTGCCCTTGGTGGCCGAGTTCGTGCGTGAGACTTTCAACAAAGTGGGATTTCATGTTGTGAAGGTCGACGCGGTCTTGCGGTCGCTTCGGACCTGCAAGGGCGGGAACGACCTCGTCGAGATTCAACGCCAAGACAGCGGTGTAGGCCTTTTCTTCAGCACCCTCACCGTACCAGAGGCCTTGGGCTTTGGCGTAGGTTTCGACCCCTGCAATGGCCTCGTCGTCGCGACCGGTGAGCCGGAGGCATTCAACGGTCCGCTCATCGACGGGGAAGAAGCCCATGGTGGCGCCGTATTCGGGCGCCATGTTGGCGATGGTAGCACGGTCGGCGAGGGAAAGCGCCTTCATGCCGGGGCCGAAGAATTCCACAAACTTTCCAACCACGCCGTGTTCCCTCAGCATCTCCACAATGCGCAGGGTCATGTCGGTGGCCGTGACGCCGGGGTTCAAGTCCCCGGTTAGACGGACGCCAACGACGTCGGGAGCCAACATGTAGATCGGTTGACCGAGCATGACCGCTTCGGCCTCGATGCCGCCAACGCCCCAACCGAGCACGCCCAACCCGTTGACCATCGTCGTGTGGGAGTCCGTTCCCACCAACGTGTCAGCGAGCCAGACGCCTTCCTCTTGGCGAGCGACGGTGGCCAAAAATTCGAGGTTGACCTGGTGGACAATGCCCCGGGAAGGGGGGACGGCCTGGAAGTTGGCGAGCGATTGTTGGCCCCACTTGAGGAAGGTGTAGCGCTCCATGTTTCGGTGGTATTCGATATCGAGGTTCATGTCCAGCGCATCCCTGTGGGCTCCGGAAATGTCCACTTGGACGGAGTGATCGATGACCAAATCGACCGGAACCTGCGGGTTGACCTTCTCGGGGTCGCCGCCCATTTCCACCATCGCATCCCTCAAAGCGGCCAAGTCAACCACGGCTGGCACGCCGGTGAAGTCTTGCAAAATAACGCGAGAGGGGCGGAAGGGAATCTCGGTGCGCTCGCCGTCGGGCGTCCATGCGGCAATCCGTTTGATGTCGTCTTCGGTGATCAGGAAGCCGTCGTTGCCCCGAAGTGCGCCCTCGAGGAGAATCCGAACGGAGTACGGCAGGTGGCCGGTTTGAATGCCGGCAGCATCCAGAGCATCAAGCGCAAAATAGTCGCCACCAACATCGAGGGTTCGTCGGGCTTGAAAGGGGTCCAATGTCGCCATGAATCGTGGGAAAACTCTCCCGTCTATGAAGAAAACCCCTTTGCCGTTTCAACCCCATCTGCCGAAGCGGCTTCACCTTCACCAGAATTGGTACCAAGGCGTTGTTTCGGAGCCCACAAAGGTGGCCTTCACCAGCCTGACGTCCTGAACCGGCTTGTCGCCTGATCCCGTTTCGGTGTTGGAAATAGCGGTGACGAGGTCGCAACCTTCGGTCACCTTGCCGAACACCGTGTGGACGCCGTCGAGCCAATTTGGACCGTTGCCGTTGTTGCTGTCTTCTGGAATCAGGAAGAACTGGCTGCCACCGGTGTTGGGGGCGCTGGTTTTCGCCATGGAGATGGTGCACACTTCGTGGAGCCGGCCGTTGTCGGCTTCGTCCGGAACGGTGTAGAGGGTCTCGGCGCATTCCGCCTCTGTGGCGCTGTTGCCGTTGCAGTAACCAAACCACTTGGCTGCATGGCCGCCGGTGCCGTCGCCGTTGGTGAAATCGCCTCCCTGAATCATGAAATCATCGATGACTCGGTGGAAGATGGTGTTGTCGTAGCGGCCCTGTTCAACGAGGAGTTTGAAATTCTCAACGTGAACGGGGGCGTCGTCAGGATACAGTTCGATGGTGATGACCCCCGTTGAACCGCTGCCCCATGACATCTCGAGTTGGACGATGTCGGTGGTCGTATCGCTTTGGTTGGCGAGGTTGATGCCGGCAAGCACCAAAACGCCAGCAAGGAAGATGGCCACGATGCCGGCAGGCGTGGGCGTTCCGTCGTTGAGCAGTCGGGGGAAGGCCGTCTCGCTGATGCGCTTGTCCTGCATCTCGTTGAGCAGGTCGTTGTAGAGGCTGCCCGCCTTTTTGTCACGAGGGTTCTTTTTGGTGGCTTCACGAAGCAACGAGGCGGCCTTTCTGTAAGCACCTCGGTTGCTCCCGTTCTTTGCTTCAACCCAGGTGGCGTGTCCGGCCAAACGCAGCGTGGTGGCCTCCGAACCATCGGAGTCGATCTCTCGGAGGATCTTGAGCGCCGAATCGCCTTTTCCTTTGGCGATGGCCTTCTCCGCTTTGTCCCAAGCCGTTGACATTTTGTCGTCCGCCATGAATTGCCGAAGCAAAGTTTGGTTTTGAGCCCTGCCCTTCCAACCCCTGCCAACCGCACCTGCCGAATCAAGCAGAGGGAATGGGGGGGCAACATGTTGAAAGGGTGCATGCGAACCCCAACGCCTAAGGACGCACCCACCGTTCCTGAAAGAGGATGTTTCGTATGGGCACCATCATCAACGACTTTACCATCAACATCGCTACGGCAAACGGAACGGGGTCGCAATCCGCCAACCTCATCCTCTTGCAGTCGCTCTTTGACATGGGCGTTCCCGTCAGCGGAAAGAACCTCTTTCCGTCCAACATCTCGGGTCTCCCAACATGGTACATCGTTCGCCTCTCGGACAAAGGGTACCAAGCACCCGGTGACCGAACCCACATCCAAGTTCTCGTCAACCCAGCAACATGGGACGATGACCTCGCCGCCCTTGAACCGGGTTCCGTCGTCGTTTGGAACAGCGACACCAAAGGGAAGACCGTCGAACGAGACGACGTCGTGTCCTACCCGGTTCCCATGAGCTCCTTGGCCCGAAAGATCAACCCCAAAATCGCGAAACTCGTCACCAACATCATCTACGTTGGTGTTCTTGCTGAATTGCTTGGCATCGACCAAACCTGCTTGGAATCGGCGGTAGCGAAGCAGTTCAAAGGGAAGGCATCGGCCGTCGAACTCAACATCACGGCGCTTGGCCTGGGAAGGGATTACTGCAAAGAGGAATTGACCAAGAACGACCCCTACGCGGTCGAGGCTCGGGAAGTCACGAAACCTCAGTTTTTCATTGAAGGCAACGAAGCGGCAGCCCTCGGCGCCCATTACGGCGGTGTCCAACTCTTGGCCTGGTACCCCATTACACCCTCCTCATCCCTTGCTGAAGGCATCATCAACTACATCCCACGCCTGCGAACCGACGACGATGGAAAAGCCACGATGGCCGTCATTCAGGCTGAAGACGAGCTCGCTGCTGCCGGCATGGTGCTCGGTGCAGGTTGGGCCGGCGGACGCGGCATGACCGCAACCTCCGGGCCGGGCATCTCCTTGATGCAGGAATTCATCGGATTGGCGTACTTCGCCGAAGTCCCCTCGGTCTTCTGGGACGTGACTCGGGTCGGTCCGTCAACGGGGCTGCCAACCCGAACCCAACAATCCGACATCGCCATGCTCTACGAAGGCAGTCACGGTGACACCCAACACATCGTCCTCATTCCCGGAACGGTCGAAGAGTGCTTTGAATACGGCTGGCGTGCCTTTGACTACTCCGAACGCTTCCAAACGCCCGTCTTCGGCATGAGCGACCTCGATTTGGGGATGAACCGCTGGGCTTGCGAAGGCTTCACCTATCCCGATGAGCCCATGGACCGCGGAAAGGTTGTTCGTGAACAGGACGTGTTTGAGGCCTTCGAAACCTTCGGACGCTACCTTGACGTGGACGGCGATGGGATTCCTTACCGCACCCTTCCAGGTTCGGGCATGGCCCCCATCCTCTACCGGGGTACCGGCCACAACCCGATGGGCGTGTATTCGGAAAAACCCGAGGATTATTACAACCTCATGCAGCGTCTGCGAATGAAAATTGACGGTGCCCGTGACGCCCTCCCCGCACCCGTTTTGCGGGAAGAAGCGGAATGCGAAGTGGGGATTGTCTTCTTGGGAAGCATGGAAAATTCCATTCAGGAAATCGACGACATCCTCGAAGAAACCGGTCTGAAAGTCAGCCAGTGCCGTGTTCGCGCCCTCCCGTTCCACTCCGAAGTCGAAGCCTTTGTTCGCCGACACGAAACCGTCATCGTTCTCGAGATCAACCGGGACGGTCAACTCTACGGCATTCTGCGCCGAGAGCTGCCAAACGATTTGGTCACAAAGGTTCACTCCGTGGCGTACTCCGACGGCATGCCGCCGCGAGCTCGCATCTATGCCGAACGCATCCTAGCAACCCTTGAGGAGGTGAATCAATGAGCGAAAAGCCAGCACGAGCCATCAAACTCAACGTCATCAACGAGCCCAAGGACAGTTACACCGGCGGACCATCTTCGTTGTGCCCCGGCTGCGGCCACGACCAGATTTCAACCGTGATCATCAACGCTGCTTGGGAGAACGGCATCGAGCCTCATCGCATCGCAAAGATGTCCGGCATCGGTTGCCGTTCGAAGGCCGCGCCGGTCATCCGAAACAATCGCTGCTACGACAACGAGATGGCCGGCATTGGTTCGCAAAAGAACGCTAAACCGGTGA
>JAURDA010000040.1 GCA_030828165.1 Candidatus Poseidonia sp. | reverse complement strand
CTGAACACCTTTCCCCGAACCTACGACGACGGATTGGTCGCCTACGCCGACCGCCTTCCCGAAGTGGACGGTGACGGTGAAGTCGCCCGAGGACGTACCGACCTGCGCCACCTTCCGCTGGTGACCATCGACCCGCCCGACGCCAAAGACTTCGACGACGCGGTGTGCCTCGTGAACGAGAACGGAGTCCGCACGCTCTGGGTCGCCATCGCCGACGTGGCCCATTACGTGAAGGTCGGTACCTCCCTTGACGCTGCCGCATCGGCTCGGGCGACATCGGTCTATTTGCCCCACACCGTCTTGCCGATGTTGCCGCCCCGACTTGCCGACAACCTCTGTTCGCTGCGCGCCGACATCGACCGCTTGGCAATGGTCGTTGCGATGACCTTGGACGATGACGACGCCATCGTGGACACCAAGGCCTACGAGGCGGTGATTCGGGTCAAGCAAAACATTGCCTACGCTGACGTCTTCGCCAGCAATGCCTACGACGACATGCTGGCTTTAGCCGCCACCTGGCAGGCCCGCGAGATTCGGTTGAACCTCAACAATCCGGAACTTCGCCCCCGTCTTCACGGTGACGAGGCCTTGCGCGTGGAAGTCAAATGGCCCAACGATGCCACCCGGATGATCGAGTCCTTCATGGTCGCCACCAACGCCGCCGTGGGTCATCTCTTGGGGGCGGCTGGCGCCCCGCTTCCGTGGCGCTGCCACGCACCCCCCGACCGACCTGAAGTGGAGGAACTCAACGCCAAGTTGGCGGCGCTTAACATCAAGATCGAACTGCCGATGCCGAGCCTCCGCAAGCACGGGGAGACCGCCGCCAAGGAATTGTCCAACCTGCTTGGGGACTGGGCCAACCTCGGCGGCGGCGGCATCGACCTGAGCAGCTTTGACGACGGAAGCACCGAAGAGGAGGTGCCCGACTACTTGTCGACCGTCATCGACCCCGACGCTCGCGAAGGTATCCTCACCTCGCTTCAAGAAGCTCAAGCCGAGGCCAGTGGGCTGCAGGAAACCAAACGGCGCATCGTTGACCACGGGTTGTTCCGCCTGATGCAGCGTGCCAATTACAGCGAAGAAAACGGCGGTCACTTTGGCTTGAACTTGGACGCCTACGTCCACTTCACCTCCCCCATCCGCCGCTACCCCGACCTGATGACCCATCGGCAACTCAAAGCCTGGATTCACGGCGAAGAATGGGCGCACAACCTTGAGGAAACGGCCAGCCTGTCCGAGCATTGCACCGACCAAGGCCTGCTCGCCAAACGCATGGAGTGGGAATTGGTGGCCAACGCCTACCACCTGCACCTGTTGCGAGGCGGAAGACTGGGCGACGGGGCCAGTCAACCCGCAGAAGAAGGGACGCAAGTTGACAACGCCACGGTGTACAACGCCCGGGTAGTGGGCATGCACCGCAATTCCGTGTTCCTCGATTTGGCCGATGACGGGGCGGTGTCGGGACGCATGAACGTCGCCCAATTGGGCGGCAAGGAACGCTTGACGGTGGACGAATACGGGCTGCGCGTGGTGACGGCCGAACCCGATGCGACCGGAGAGCACCGAACCGTCCTCACGCTTGGACAACGCTTCCGTTGCCGAATACGCGGTTTGGACATCTGGTCGGGCTCGCTTGACCTCGCTCCGTTGTGACAGGGAGCTTCCCTCCACCACAACAAACGGAAGCGGCTGGTGAGAAAGGAACCTTCGGCGAGCAAGGTTCAAACCAAGTAGAGCAAGCGCAACCCATGCGCCTATCCTCGCTGCCCCTCGCCCTCTTGATGCTGACCACCTTCGTGCTCCCCGCCGTTCAGGTGGAAAGCGACGAGGACCGTCTTGCTCCCGTCAACGATGCCCTGCGAGCCGCCGGGGACGGCGTCAGTTTGGTCCAAGAATCCGAACCCAACAACTCCAACACCACGGTGGACGAAGCCTACCCCGGCGATGTCATCGTGGGGGCTGTTGACATGTGGAGCGACGACCAAGACTGGTACGGCATTTGGTTAGAGGCCGGTCAAACGTTGCTGCTCACCCTCTCCCACGCCAGCGGCGATGGCGTATCAATGGCGGTGTGGGACGAAGAGGGCACGAGTTACGGAGCCTCCAACCCCGGCAAGGTCCGCGACACGATGTTCCTCAACGAAGAGCAAACCGAGATGGGCGGGATGTACACCATCGCCATCAACGCCACCATGACCGAAGCCGGCGGTGGCGCCTATGTCTTGGAGGTCGATGCTGGCTACGACGTGGAATGGTACGCACCTGCCGTTGGTTGGTACGCTGCCATGGAAACCTACGACGCTCGTGGAGAATTGATGTACACCGCCACCCTCAGCGATTACGCCTTCGCCAAAGCCTCCACTTCAACCGCCGACGCTTCTCCCGAATGGACCACCGGCGATTACTGGAACTACAGCGTCTCGGCCTCCGAGGCCGGCATGGGCGCATCCTTTTTCCACGATGAATTCCATCTGATGACGGTGACCGGCACCGACACCGTGTCCAGCAAAGCCTGCTACACGGTGGACCTGCTGGGCGAGATCGATGTCCGCATGGACATGATGGGCACGACGATGGTCTTCACCGACAACGAGGAAGGCGATGCCTGTTACACGACGGCCGGATTGAAACTCGTTGCCGAGAACCTCTCCGTGACCTCGTCCACCTCGATTCAGACCAGCGGTGCGATGAGCGATACCTCCGGCCGTGAAGGCTGCACTGACGGGTGGGAGAATCCCGACCAAGATTGCGACGGTGTTTCAGACGATTGGGATGATTGCCCCAACACCCCTGACGGTGAAGCTGTCGATGATTGGGGTTGTTCAGATGCACAAAATGGTGGCGGCGGCGGCCAAACCGACACCGACGGCGACGGGGGGATTGACGACGATGATTATTGTCCAGACACCCCTGCCGGCGAATCCGTGGACGGCCTTGGCTGCAGCGCAAGCCAAAGCGGCGGCTCCGGCGGCGGTGGCTCGGGCGGAACCGGCGGCGGAGGCGGCATGGACTGCATCCCCGAAGGCATGGACCAGTCAACGACCTTCGAAATGGACGTGACCTACCCCAACGGCTTGGACGCCATTCATTTCCCGCTCGTCGAGGGCACGGTGTGGAGTCAATCCACCACCGGCACGGGCACCTTCTCGATGGCCGTCAACATGGGTGGCTGTGAGTTGTTCTCCGAGACCTTCGAAGGCTCGGACTCGCTCCCGACCAACCACCGCCACTTGGGCACCCAAGACTGGGCCCTCGCCAGCGGCACGGTCACGGCTCACGGCATCCAAGTCTTTGCCGGACGTGAAGGCAACGACGACTGGGCTACGCCCGATTTCACCCTGCTTCCAAGCGTGCCCTCCAGCGTGGCTGAGGGCGGCTTGCCCTTTGCAGCCTGGGTGAACTTGGTGGGCTTCAACAACTACACGGGTTCCCCCAGCCTGACGGCTGAAGTCGTCGGCTCAACGGCGGGCGTGACCTACGAGTCCCCCTCGCTTTCCGTGGGCGAAACGGGCGGCGTCATCGTCGACACCGCCTCGATGGACAGCGGCGATTACGTGCTGCGCATCACCGCCTCGGACAGCACCTTCACCCACAGCGTGGACGTCGCCTTTGAGGTGGACAACAGCCCCGACTTCTCTATCTGGACCTTTGACCCGTGGATCGTTCTGCCCACCGGCGTCCCGTGGACCGTGCCCACCCCCGTGTTCGTGGAACCCGTCAACGGCTTCGGTGCTGACGTGACCCTGAGCGTCACGGTTCCCGAAGGCGTGACCGCCACCCTCGATTACGCTCGCGGCACGACGCCTTTCATGGCCGTCTTGCTGTTGGACATCCCCAACAACTTGGCCGCAGGCGACCACACCGTCGTGGTCACCGGAACCTCCGGTTCCACCGTGCACTCCGACGAGATCACCATCTCCATGACCTCGCTGCCTGAATTCTCCTTGGATATGGGCGACCGAGAAATCGCCATGCCATCGGCCGACGGCACCGTGACCATCACGGGCAGCATTCAGGCCCACAACGGCCTCGACTTGTCCTTGGGCGGCATGATGGACATCATGGTCGACCCTTACAACGAAGCGATGCTGGAGGGGCTCACCATCACTTGGGGCACCTTGGACGCCAACGGCAAGCTGCCCTTCACCGTCACGGTGCCCTTTGACGCCAACGCCGTGAGCCAAGACACCCTCGTGACCCTTTCCGTGGTCGCTCTCGACGGCCTGGTGACGCACACGGCTTCCGTGGCCGTGGTTCAATCATCTTCGTCCTTGGACGGAACGGCCACCGCTGCCACCAGCGATGCTGTCTCCACTGGCGATACCACGGCCCACGATGGCGGTGATGTCGTGTCGACCACCAACAACACCGGCGGCGACAACACCGGTGGCGACAACACCGGCGGCGACAGCACCGACGACGGTTCCTCCAGCGAAGACGAAGGCATGGGTGCTGCCGTGATGGTGGGCGCTTCCATCGGCGTGGTTGGTCTGTTGGCTGGCGTCGCCGTGGCTTTGCTCAAAATGCGAGGTGGCGATGGCTCCTCGGACAAGTCAGCGCTCGCCGACGGCATGTGGCAGGAATCCATGGTCGACCAGGGCTACGCTCAGCAGAGTGTACCCGCCATGCAGGACCTCGGTGCTGTTCCCGCGATGACAACCCCCGTTCAGGCCCAGCCTGCTGTGATGCCAGCCTCGCCCGTCGCTTCGTACGAGCAGCAGGCGGCACCTGTAGTTGCGGCAACCACACAACCCGTCACGACCCCTTCGGCGGCGCCTGCGTCGGTTGAGCCTGCGGTTGTTGCACCTGCACCTCCTGCTGCTACGGCCCCTCCACCTCCTCAGCCAGCCGCTCGCGTGGCCGACTACACCGGCCTGCCACCTGGCGGCAGTTACGACCAATCCACGGGTGTCACGTTGTACAACGCGCCCGATGGCAGCCAATGGCAGATGTTGGCCGACGGCGGCTTCCTTCGTTTGTGAAGAGCGATCGCCGGACAGCGGCTTCCTTCGTTTGTGAAGAGCGATCGCCGGACAGCGGCTTCCTTGGCTCGTGAGAGCACATTGTAGTCAAAACGCTGCGTTTATATTGACTACATAACAGGCGATGCCATGCCCCGAGTCGTCGCCGAGCGCTGCGAATGCAATTGCAAGATGAAACGCCTCTACACGCGGGCCGAAGGCGGCAAGGGCTGGGACGGCGTGGGCTGGATGTGCACCTGCGGATGCGGCTGCGTGACCTTGGACGACGGCCAATGGAAATTGATGGCGTGCTGCGCCACTTCGGGTGAATGACATGGACGACACCACCCTCTCGTTGAGCGTCTCGGGCATGACCTGCGGTGCGTGCGTGGCCTCGGTCGAACGCGTGTTGAACAAAGTGGAGGGCGTCGCCAGCGTGAGCGTCAATTTGCCGTTGGAGAAAGCGGTGATCACCTTGAGCGCTGCGGTCAACGATGCGGACCGAGAGCGGTGCATGAAGGCCGTTGAGGGTGCAGGTTTTGGGGCCTCGGAACTCGTTCCACCCCTTCAGGTGCGGCGAGACCATGAAGCGAACGTCGCCCAGCAGCGACAACAGGTTGCCCTCGCCTTTGCACTCACGCTCCCGGTGTTCGTGCTCTCCATGCTGGTGGACGATTTGGGTGCGTTCGGTCCGCTGGACGCCCGTCTGACCCTCGCCATGCTGGCGGCCTTGCCCGTGTATGCGTACTGCGGAGCGGCCTTTCACCGCCATGCTTGGGCTTCGATGCGAAAAGGAACGGCGAACATGGACGTTCTGGTCCACCTCGGCACCACCGTCGCCATGGTCTGGTCCAGCCTGGTCACCCTCGCACCGGTCCTGCCGTTCCTGCCTGCCTTCGTCGGTCATGCCGACCACGTCTTCTTTGACGGTGCAGCGTTCATCATCGCCTTCGTCCTGCTCGGCAACCACCTGGAAGCCCGTGCGAAATTGAAGGCGACCGATGCCGTTCACGGTTTGATGCGCCTTCAACCAAAAGAGGCGTGGGTGGTGGACGGTGAGCACACCGTTGCGGTGCCGGTGGAGAACATCGCCCGCGAGACGCTGCTCAAGGTTCGTGCTGGCGAGACCGTCCCCTTGGACGCCGTGGTGGAAGAAGGCACGGCCCTGTTGGACGAATCCATGATGACGGGCGAGTCCTTTCCGGTGCGCAAACAGCCCGGGGACAGCGTTGCTGGCGGAACCATCGTGATGGACGCCACCTTGCTCGTGCGCACGACCGCCCTCGTCGGCGACACCATGCTGGCCAAGGTCATCCGTCTGGTGGATGAGGCCCAAATGGGGAAAGCGCCCATTCAGCGCCTCGTCGACCGCATCGCCGGTATCTTCGTTCCCATCGTCGTCGTGGCGGCCCTCCTCGCTTCTGCGATCTGGTGGTTGATGGCCGACACGCTTGCCCCCTCGAGCGATATGGCGGCAAGTGAAATCGCCGTCATGGTCTTGGTGAGCACGCTCGTCATCGCCTGCCCGTGCGCTCTCGGCCTTGCAACGCCAACGGCGCTCGTGGTGGGGACGGGACGTGGCGCTCGATTTGGACTGCTCATCAAGGGCATTGAAGCTCTTGAACAAGCGCACGCCACCACCACGGTTGTCCTGGACAAAACGGGGACCATCACCGCAGGCGCCCCGCGCGTCAGTCACATCGAACTGCTGCAGAGCGACGCTCAGGAAATCGTGTGCTTGGCCTCAGCCTTGGAGGCGGAATCCACCCATCCCATCGCCGAGGCGGTTCACACCTCGTGGACCAACATGGGCTATCCCCGTCCCGAGGTCAAGGACGTCAAGACCTTCCCCGGTTTGGGCTTGGTCGGTTCGCTGGACGGCGAACCCGTGGCGGTCGGCAACCTCGAACTGATGGAACAGCGACTCAACGACCTTCCCGAAGGGCTTGAGGAACAGGTGGCCAAGCGGGCCCGTCGCGGCGTGACGGTGGTGCTCGTTGCCAGCGGGCAACGATTGCTCGGTTGGTTGGAGATCAGCGACCGGATTCGCGAGACCTCGGCCGCGGCCGTGAAGCGGCTCAAGCAACTCGGCATTGAGGTCGTGATGCTCACCGGGGACCGAGAAGAAGTGGCGCAAACGGTCGGCGATGCCGTGGGCATCACGAACATCGTGGCGGGCGTCAAACCCGATGAAAAGGCCGAACACGTGCGTCGCCTGCAGGACGACGGCGTCGTGGCGATGATCGGCGACGGCATCAACGACGCCGCTGCACTCTCCGTGGCAAGGGTCGGCATCGCCATGGGCGCGGGTAGCGAAATCGCCCTTGAGAGCGCTGACATCGTGCTCGTCCGCAACGACTTGGCCGATGCGGTCGCCGCCTTGGAATTGGGCCGTGCGACCATGGCCCGCATTCGCACCAACTTGGCCTGGGCCTTCGGTTACAACCTCATCGGTCTGCCCTTGGCGATGGGGGTGCTCTTCCCTTGGACGGGATGGTTGTTGCCGCCCGCTTTTGCGGCGGCGGCGATGTCGCTTTCCTCGGTCAGCGTCGTGAGCAATTCCCTCCTGCTTCGCTGGTGGCAACCCTCCGCCAAGTTGAGGGCGGGCGATGTTTGATAGGCAAGCGACGGCAGGTGAGGGCATGAGCGAAGTCACCCACACGCTAACCATCAACGGCATGACCTGCGGCGGATGTTCGGGCCGAGTTACCCGCGTCTTGGAAGCCACCGAAGGCGTGGTGAAAGCCGAGATCTCGCATCAAACCAATTCGGGAACCGTCGTCACCACCGACACCTTGTCCACCGAAGACGTGGTCGCCATCGTGGCGTCCACCGGTTTTGAGGTCCACGCTTGAACGCCCAACGGGCGGCGGATTGAAAGGCCATTTGCTTCACCCACGGTTTGCGCGGGGGTCGCCCAGCTTGGTCAACGGCGGTGGGTTTAGGTCCCATTCCTTATCGGTTCGCAGGTTCGAATCCTGCCCCCCGCATTGTTGAGCAACAGCAGGATGAGAACTGCACGCCTGAAAGGCCGTGTGAGTGAGAATCCTGCCCCCCGCATTGTCGAGCAGCAGCAAGATGAGAACTTCCGTCCCTGAACGCTGGGGCAGGGCTTTGTAACACCGTTCCATGGGCGTCATGTGTCCTCACAAAACGGCCTGAAGGCCAAGGTCCGCACCTTGGCGTCCTTTGGACCGGCCTTGTTTGATACCATCTCGAAGCGGATTCTTGAGATGGGTGCCCTGATGGAGGGCAAGGTGAAGCAACCGGACACTCGGGCGGAGCGTCTGAGGTACACCAAACTCATGGGGTACGTGGCCGTTTTGCGCAGCGCTGGAATCGGGGCGTTGGCGACGGCCTTGCCCATCGTGGTCATCTACTTCGCCCTGGCCCCGTTTTTCCCGTCCATTCACCCCGACCATGCGGCGTTTGGCGCATGGAGTGCCGTCGCCTTTTACGCCGCCCTCATCGCCGTGTCTCTGCTGGCGACCTTGCTTGAATTGTTCCTGCTCTACAACGACGCCATCCGCTACGCCGGCAAGATGAACCACGCCACTGCACGCCGTGTTGACTCCAGCGGCGAGGTGAACTTGGCGATTGAAAGCGCCTTGCCTCAGGGCTTGACCAAGGCCGCTTTGGGGATGGTCAAAGACCGGGGCCCGAAATACGGCATCAACCCCCTTGAAGACGGTTCAAAGGCCGGTGCAGCCGCTCGTGGTGTGGCCTTCAAAGCGAACGTCTTGATGGTCAACGCCCTCATGAAACAACTGCTGCGCCGCATCTTCGCCCGCCTCTTTGGACGGGCTGCGCCGAGGGCTTTTGTGGAGTGGCTGTTGTTGCCGATCTACGTGTTTTGGAACATGATCGGGACGACCAAAGTGATGAACGAACTCATCGTTCGAGCCAACGGCCCGGAAGCAGCAGCAGAAATCGTCGCCCAAGTTGGATGGACGGAGGGCCTGTCCGAGGCGATGCGCGGCCCTGCAAAACACGCCATCGCCCAACACGTGAAAGCCACCAAATCCTTCCACCCGAACATCGAGTTCGTGCTCTTGACCTTGGGGTTGAACGACGATGACGCTTTCCCAACCACCTTCGAAGTTGGCCATCTCAGCGGAGAACATCGAACGGAACTGGCGAAATTCATGCTCGCCCTGCCGTTTTTGGAAGTCCGAAGAGCGCGGATTGACGAGGCGTTGTGGCCGTTTGTCCTCCAAAACATCAGCGACGAGGAGCGCAAGGCTTGGCGGACAGCGTGCAAGGCCTACGTCAACAAGGGAACCCCGTTCTGAGGGCCAGCGTGAACCGTCCAAAGAAGGCTTCATGGTTCCCGCCCGCTCACCCGAAGCATGGACCGCCCTTCACGAAGCCCGCTGGCGGCCCATTGGGGCTTGGACGAAGACACGGTCTTCCTTAACCACGGCTCCTTCGGGGCCGCTCCGCTCGCAGTTCGTGAGGAACAGCGCTTCTGGCAGGACCGTATGGAACACGAGCCCGTGGCCTTCCTCGACGGTGAAGGGCTGGAACAGATGGTGGCCGCCCGTCACGCCCTCGCCAACATGCTCGCCTGCGACCCGGACGATTTGGCGCTGGTGGACAACGCCACCTCGGGCGTGAACACCGTGATGCGTTCGCTTGTGTTTGCTGAGGGGGACGAAATCCTCGTGCCCGACCACGCCTACCAAGCGTGCCGAAACACCCTGGATTTCGTTGCAGAGCGCTGGGGGGCTACCGTGGTGACGGTTCCTCTCCCCTTTCCCATCGAGGGACCGCACGTCGTCGTTGAGGCCATCCTCGGGGCCGTGACGGACCGCACGGTGTTGGCGATGATCGACACCGTCACCAGCCCCACCGGCCTCCGAATGCCCTTCGAGGAACTCACAACCCAACTTGAGGGGCAAGGCGTCAGCGTGCTCTTGGACGCCGCCCACGGCATCGGCATGGTGCCGCTCGCCTTGGACGAATTGGGGGCGTCCTACACCACGAGCAACTGCCACAAGTGGCTCTGTGCACCCAAAGGCTCGGCCTTCCTCCACGTGCGCAAGGACAAGCAGGCCGACATCCATCCGCTCACCATCAGTCACGGTATGTCCTTCCCGCTGGGCGACACGACTCGGTTTCGCCACGAATTTGACTGGACCGGAACGCGTGACCTTTCGGCCCACTGCTCGCTACCCGCCACCGTTGAGCATGTTGGTGGGTTGTTGAAGGGCGGCTGGCCCGCCATCATGGAACACAATCACGACCTGGCCATCCGTGGCCGCAACATTCTGTGCGAAGCGCTCGGTTTGGAGGCCCCCTGCCCCGACGAGATGGTGGCCTGCATCGCCACGCTGGTCCTGCCGCTGGGCGACGACGACGAGGTGTCGGTGCACGAGCGCGACCCCCTGCATGCCACCCTGAAGGAAAAGTACGGCCTTCAGGTGCCGGTTTGGTCGTGGCCATCGCCCAAAGGACGTTACTTCCGTATCTCGGCCCAACTCTACAACAGCGAGGAGGAATACCGCTACTTGGCTTGGGCGCTGCAGCAAGAACTTGGTTGAGGAGGTGAAACGATGGATTGGGTGGCCTTTGGAGAATTGTTGACGCTGCTCGCCATCGGCCTCATCACCCCCGGACCGAATGCGCTGACCTGCTTTGCCCACAGCGGCCTGTTCGGGCCAAAAGCCAACGTGAAGCTCATCGCCGGGATGGCGGTCGGGTTCGTTACGATTGAGGTGAGCGTTGGCCTGCTGGTCGATGCCCTGAGCGATTCGGCCACCGCCATGACGGTGCTTCACTGGATCGGAATGACCTTCTTGGGTGCCATGGTCGTCGCCATGTTCCGGTTTGACCCAGCATCGGTTCACAACGAACAGAACATCGAAGGTATGCTCGGCCTGAAGGTTGGCATCGGCATGCAATTCGTCAACGGCAAGGAATGGGCCTTCATCATCATCATGATGAGTCAGTTCATCGAACCGCTGGGCGGCGGCATGACCGGCATCGCCACCATCGTTCTCGTCACCTTGACGATGTGTCTTGGCGCCATGGTCCTCTGGACCTTGGCCGGTGCTCGGCTCAATCACCTGTTCACCGAGGGTACGACCGGAAAGCGCATCTTCCGAATTTGTGGTTTGCTCTTGGGACTGCTTTGGGTCGCTTTCTTGGTGCAAGGCCCGGCTACAGCAGCCGCTTGAGGCACCACCAACAATAAATACGGCATCTGAGACGTTAAATCATGCCCCAAAAGCAGGTTTCTGTAACAGTACTGTTACTTCTCGCGCTGCTCCTTCCGCTGGTGGTCAACCCGACCGGCGGAAACAGCAACCCGGCCCTCGCCGAGCCAACCGATGCAGCCCACGCTTCCACAACCTACGGTGTATCGCCAGCAGAGGGATGGACCACGGGTGGTCAAAACATCACCATCACCGGCTCGGGCTTCCTCGACATGGCCTTCAAGAACATCACCAACGACGGAGAGGCCTACACGTGGACCACGAACACCATCAACTACGTTGACGGCAGCGGTGTTGCTCCTACGGTGGTCGTTGACAGCAACGGAACGGTCCACATCGTGCATGTCAACTACAAAGAGAACAAACTCTGGCATCAGTACTCCAACGGCGGTTCGTGGAGCCATCAAGAAATCCGCAGTTGCCCCACCTGCCGCTCGGCCGATATGGCCGTTGACAGCAACGATAATCTCCACGTGGCCTATTTTGTTCAGCGAGACGGCACCTCTGGTTACCTCGAATATTCATTTTTCAACGGTACGGATTGGACATCACAACGCCTTGACGGTAGCGCGCAATACGACCAAGTTCGAATTGTCCTGGATGCCAATGACCGCCCGCATGTTGCGTATGCACGCGACGGTTACTTGTGCAACGCTGCGATGTTGACTTACCACGATGGTTCTGCTTGGCAGACGCTCGCCTTGGACACGTCCAGCACCTACATCGGCTGCGATGCCTCCATCGCCATCGATAACGACGGTTACGTCCACGTTACCTACCGTCATCACGCAAACAGGGACCAAATGATCGCTTCGAACGTCAGCGGTTCATGGCAGAAGTACACCGTTGATGGAGGAAGCGGCGTGGGCTACGGCAGCGGAATTGCCGTTGACCAAGAAAACAACTTGCATGTGCTTTACCACACGGATGCCTCTGGCGGCCAGTACAAACACGCTACCGGCTATTCAGGTTCGGCATGGAGTGTGACCGCCACCACGAGTGGAGACGGCGAATTCCGTCTTCAAACCGATGAACTCGGCATCGTGCATGCATCAGCCTACGACAGTGGAAGCGACGACCTCCTTCACAAGATGTTGGTGCCCGGCGATTCTTGGGTCACCACGACGGTCGACAGCCCAGGGAACGTCGGCACGTACAACGATATTTTCGTTGACAGCAGCAACATGATTCACATCGCCTATCACGACCAAACCAATGAAGTTCTCAAGTACGCCAACCGATCAAGCGGCAGTTACCTCAACCAAGAAGTGACGGTCAACTTCGAAGGCTACGGCTCGGTGACGGGGAAGGTCCTCAACGACACCAGCATCGTAGTGGAAACGCCCGCTGCAGGCAGCGTGGCTGAACACGTGAACATCAGCCTCTCGGGCGACAACGGAGCCCAGCAAAACCTCGGTATCCAATTCCTCTTCATCTCGCCTGACGACGTGGACATGGACGGTGTGCTCAACGTCGACGACGACTGCCCGAACACGGCAGGGGATTCAACCATCGACAGGGACGGATGCCCCGACGCCGACGGCGACGGCTACAGCGATGAGAACGACGACTTTCCCAACAACCCCTCTGAATGGTTGGACACCGATAACGACGGCGTGGGCGACAACACCGACATGTTCCCCAACGACACCGGTGAATGGATGGATTCCGACGGCGACGGCGTGGGCGACAACGGCGACGCCTTCCCGTACGATGCCAACGAAACGATGGATTCCGACAACGACGGCGTGGGCGACAACGCCGACATGTTCCCCTTCAACGCCTTTGAGTACCTCGACAGCGACGGTGACGGAGCGGGCGACAACAGCGACCGGTTCCCCTTCGATGCGAACGAGACGATGGATTCCGATAACGACGGCGTGGGCGACAACGCCGATGCCTTCCCCAACGACCCCAGCGAAACGATGGACTCCGACGGTGACGGCATCGGCGACAACAGCGACCCCTACCCGTTCATCAACAACTTCCTTGACAGCGACGGCGACACCATCGTCGACCTGCAGGACGCCTTCCCTGATGACATGACGCAATGGGTGGACGCTGACGGCGACGGTTACGGCGACAATACGACGGGCAACAACCCCGATGCCTTCCCCAACGTGGCGAGCCAGTGGTCGGACCTGGACGGCGACGGCTACGGCGACAACTGGGGCAACGGTTCGTGGAACGAGACGCGCGGAGCGTCGGGCATCGGTGCTTGGGTGCAGGGTGCTGTGCTCGCCGACTACTGCCCTGAGGTGAACGGCAACTCCACCTCCAGCGGTTACTATGGATGCAGCGACGGCGACGGCGACGGCATCCCCAACATGTTCGAACAAGAAGAGGAGATTCTCGACGCCGACGGCGACGGGATTTTGGATGAAAACGACGAATGCCCCGGCACGCCGATGGGCGTTGAAGTGGATTCCTTGGGCTGTGAAATCACGGTGCAGAACGAAGAGGAGGAGGCTTCCTCCGAAGAGGACTTCTTCTCAAGCGAGTTGGGACAAGCGGTGGGATTGGGCGCCGTCTTGCTCGCCATCTTCACCCTGCTCCAAACCAACATGGCCGCCTCGGTGTTGCCCGATGCTGTGCGATGGGTCCAGGTCTTCCGCCGCAACTCCAAATTGACCAAGGAGGAAGAGAACGAATTGACCTATTTGCAATCCTTGGTTCAGGCCTACTTCCAAGAGCCAGAAACCCTGCACGAGGAACTTCGCTCCCTCCGGGCCGACTTGACCGCTCGCTTCACCAACAACGAGATCAAAGATGAAACCCGAGCGAAAATCTCGGTGCTCATCAACGACCTCCTGTCCAGCAGCGACGAAGATTTGGTTCACATCGCCCACAACGACGCCTACTTCGGGCTCGTTGCAACGGTCACCGCTGCCGAGCGAACCGAACTGCTTCAGGAGCGCATCTCCATGGAGGGCAACGACGAGCAGGACGTGTTTGATGAGGCGGCCCCGCCCAAAGAGGCCGAGGGACGCATCAACGACCAGGACGGGTACGAATGGCTGGAGTACCCCGAAGGCAGCGGCGTCCACTACCACCGAGGCCGAAAAGGCGACGAGTGGAGCAAGTGGCAGGGCTGAGCCCGCCCATGAGGTTGAAGAGGTTCCCCCACCTCCACAGCATGTGAGCACGACATCGCTTGAGGCCCTGCCGTGGCTCGCCCGCTTCGTGAGCGAAACGCCCGGCGACGAGTTGGAAGGCGGCCGACCGCGTCAGGTTCCCGGCAAATGCTGGTCAAAGGTCACGCCCACGCCAGCCCCCGATCCGCACCTCGCCCTCTGGTCGACCGAGATGGCCGAAGCCTTGGGGTTGGAAGGGACCGAGGACGTGGGCGTGGTGCTTGGTGGCGGCCAGCCCGTTGAGGGCATGCAACCCTACGCTCAACGCTACGGAGGCCATCAATTCGGCAACTGGGCGGGCCAACTGGGCGACGGCCGAGCCATAACGCTTGGTGAAGTGGAAACGGACGAAGGCGTGTTGGAACTGCAACTCAAGGGCGCCGGCCTGACGCCCTATTCGCGCACCGCTGACGGCAAGGCCGTGCTGCGCTCGTCCATTCGTGAATTCCTTTGCAGCGAAGCGATGCATCACCTCGGCGTGCCCACCACCCGAGCCCTGTCTCTTGTGACGACCGGCGAGGCGATCGTGCGCGACGTGCTCTACAACGGCAACCCTGCGCCCGAACCGGGAGCGGTGGTGTGCCGTGTCGCACCCAGTTTCATCCGCTTTGGGAGTTTCCAAATCCACGTTTCCGACGGCCACCACGAGACGCTGCGAACGCTGGTGGACCACACCGTTCGCCACCATTTCCCGCAC
>JAURDA010000003.1 GCA_030828165.1 Candidatus Poseidonia sp. | reverse complement strand
CGCCTACCGCTATTGCGAGGAATTGACCATGCGAGAGGCGGGGAATTTCTATCACTCGTTCAAGTATTTGCCTGACGAACAGCGCTTCGCCATGTGCGCCATTTACGCCTTTTGTCGCCGAGCCGACGACATCGCTGACGGCGATTGGGCGGATCGGTTCCCTGGAAGCAAAGGTACGTTGGACCCGGAAGCCGTGGCTTACCGCGCCCAACTTGAATCCCTGCAAGAGCAGGGCACGATTCTGGATGAGCAGGCTTACTTGAACAAAATCACCCAGCTCTTCTTCTTCCGAAAGAAACTCTCGACGTGCTACGGAGAGGTGCATTCGACCGACCCCGTTTTCCTCGCCCTCAAGGACACGGTGAACCGCTACGCCATCCCACGTGATGTTTTTGACGACCTCATCACGGGCATGGAGGACGACCTATACAACAACCGCTACCGAACCTTCGACGAACTCTATGTTTACTGCTACCGAGTGGCTTCCGTCGTGGGCTTGATGTGCATTGAAGTGTACGGCTACGACAACCCCATGGCGAAGAAATATGCAGAGTCCTGGGGTATTTTCATGCAATTGACCAACGTCTTGCGGGACGTCGGCGAAGACATTCAGCGCGACCGAGTGTACCTCCCCCTCAACGAGTTGGAGCGCAACGGGATGACCGAACAAGAACTGGACGGCAAAATCGTCCTCAACAAGCATTGGGAACCCTACTGCAGACACTACGCAGCACGAGCCCGTACGTACCTTGAGGAAGCACGGGCACTGCTCCCTCTTCTCCCTCGGCGAACCCGATACTCACCCGCAGCGATGATCGCCTTTTACGACAAAATTCTCCGCCAAATCGAGAAGCAACAGGGCGACGTCTTTACCCAACGCGTCAAACTGAACAAATTCCAGAAGATTTCGCTTGCTGCCGCCGTCTACCTTCGCCACCGATTCCTACCGGCCTTCTTGGATCCCGTTTGGGGAGCTTTTGCAAGGGTCGGCTTGCTGCCCTCGGTCTGAACCCGAACCGCTCGACAAATCACCCTGCACGGGGTTTTTCATGAAACGAAACCGATGTCAGTCCTCGTGGGATGAAATGAAGATCACTCGTTCGCTTGGTCAATGAACCAGTGCTCTTTCTTAGGAGACAAGGGTCGCTTCATCCACAACGGACGACGTTCACCACGCGGGTGCTGTTCACGGTCTTTCGCCCAAGAATTCCACTTCTTGTAGTACGCAAAGGACTTGTTGGTGTCCACTTCAACATCGCCGTACTCTTCGCCGGCTTTCGGCAACGACAGTTTGACCTTCTGCAACCAGCAGTGAGCGCCGCTGATGGGGTCGGGTTGAACGGCATGCGTGATGTTTTGATGCACGCCGCCGTCTCGCCAAAACAAGCGGTTGGTGTCGGGGTCAGAGGACTCGAACGGAACAATGCCCTCGACGGTCCGCATGCGCCACTTTCCGTCACCTCGGTCCTCGATGGAGACCGTGTTGGTCATCATTCGGTTGCCTGCATCTTGCTGGCGTCGCCATCGACCGATGTGGTGTGAACATCCCACGATGCCGGGCTTGATGGCTTCCGTGACCCACACCTTGTCGATGAACCAGCCGATTTCGGTTTCAATTTTCAACAAGCCGCCTTCTTCAACGCCCAATTTCCTCGCATCGCTTGGGTGCAACCAAATGGGGTTTCGGTGGGCGATTTCCACCAACCACTTGGCGTTGGCCGACCGAGAGTGGATGTGCATGGGGAGGCGGAAATTCGGCAAAAGACAGAATTCGTCATCGCCTTGAAGATTTTCGGGATGAACATGTGACTTGATCTTGTAGTGAGGTATGGCGTGCTCTGGATAGCCAAACTCGATCATCGTCTCCGAGTAGAACTCCTGCTTGCCGGAGGGCGTTGGCCATCCTTCCTTCTCGTGCTTGTTGTAGGTGGCTTCTTCAATTTGGTATGCACCGTGACGTCGCATGTACTCCAACTCGCTCAAGCCTTCTTCCTCGGCTGTCTGAGACAGCCCTGGAACACGCTCGAAAATGTACTGATAGTAGTCAGCAATGCTCATTTTTTCCTCGGGCTTGCTAGGGGACATGAAGTATTTCTTGATGCCCATGGAACCGTCGGGGTCGATGCGGTGGCTCAGTTCGTTCCAGAATTCATCCTCTTCCCAGACTTCGCCCGGATTGACCTCGTAGGTGAACTCCACGTCGTTGCCTTGCCGTCGCTCGTATTCGCGCAGAACCGGTTGCCGAAACGCCACCCACTTTCCTGATGAGGTGGCATATGAATTGATGTCGTGGCGTTCGCTGGCGTGACCCATCGGCAAGACGTAATCGGCAAAGAACGCCGTTTCGTTCCACGTTGGCGTCATGGCGATGTGGCAGCCAACGGCTTCCTCGTTCTGGAGCATTTCGATCCACGAGAAACCGTCCGGGTACGTCCAAACCGGGTTGAAAACCCGCGTAAAGTACACGTCCATGGTTCCCCGTCCCTCCTTCACCAAGTGGGGGAGGATGTGGCTCATCTCAAAATGCGAGAGCGTGTATTCCGGGGGGAAATGAAGCTCGTTCCAGCCATCGGGTGCGGGCGGCTCGTTGGGCAATTCCGGCTTGAACTTCGACCAGGTGTTGGGCGCCGTTCCTCCTTTTGTCCCCACCGAACCGGTCAAGACATTCAGGAAGTGCAAGGTCCGACTCACCTGCCAGCCGCCGAGGTTCCCGATGGAGGCTGCTCGCCAAACGTGGCTTGAAAGAGCCGTCCCCGAGTTGGCCACGATGTTGCCCGTTTCGATGACTTGCTCAACGGGAATCCGACATTCTTCCGCTGCGTACTCGGGGGTGTAGTGTGCATACTCCTCCTTGAGTTTGTCAATGAAGGTCTCGAAGGTGCACGGTGCATCGGGATGGACCGCCTTGAGATACTGTTTCCAGTTGACTTGGGACTCCATGAACTCGCGGTGATAGAGGTCCTGCTGAAGGATCATGTTCGCCCATGCGAGGAAGAGCGCCGGTTCACTGCCCGGCCATGTCGGCACCCAATGGTCCGCCATGGAAGCCGTGTTGGAGAGACGAGGGTCAATGACGATCAACTTCGCACCGGCCATCATCCCTTCGAGAATCCGTTGTGCATGCGGGTTGAAGTAGTGGCCCGTTTCGAGGTGGGAAGAGCACAGGAGAATGACCTTCGCGTTGGTGTGGTCGGGGCTCGGACGGTCGTGGTGATGCCAGAGCGCATAGCCGGTACGTGCACCTGCACTGCAAATGTTGGTGTGGGAGTTGTGACCGTCCACACCCCACGCCTTGAGCACACGGTTGGTGTAACCCTCATGGCCGGGCCGGCCCACGTGGTAAACCACGCGGTCCCGTGCACCGGTGTTCAAGGAGTCACGGATTTTCCCTGCAATGTCGTCCAAGACCTCGTCCCAAGAAACTTGTTTCCATCCGCCTTCACCGCGCTTTCCTACCCGCTTGAGCGGGTGCAGAATGCGCTCGGTATCGTTGATTTGATTGATGGTTGCGGGACCTTTGGCGCAGTTTCGACCTCGGCTGCCGGGGTGGTTCGGATTGCCCTCGAAGCGAGAAACGGTTCCGGTGTCTTTGTCCACGTACGCAAGCAGGCCGCAAGCCGATTCGCAATTGAAACAGGTGGTGGGGACGAGCGAAAAGTTTCGCTCAACCTGTTTTGGCCACGCTTGGGCGTCGAGTTCAGTGTGGTGATCCCACTCCTCCATGGAGGGGTACTTTCGCAGCGAAGATGAGGCACCTTGGTGCATTTTTTTGTCGATGTTCGGGATGAGGCGCAACTTTTGAGCGATGTTTTCAATGAATGTTCGTGCCATGACTTTCCCTCACAATAGCGGCTCCAACTGCGGTTTTTCGATCACGTGGTGACCGTGGCGGAGAATGACGAGCAACGCAACAGCGCCAACGAGCACGGGCACCATGCCCCCGCTGATGAGCACACCGTGAAGCACAGCAAGGGTCGCCCCACCAATGGCTGCGGTTTCAACCAGAAACTTCGCCGGCAACAGGTTGTCCTTTGACCAGGAACGGCCTTTCGCTTGCTGCAACAACCAAGCGGTGTAAACGCCGGTGAGGGCGGCAAGCGGGATGCCTGCGTAAGCGATGTACTCGAGATAGAGCTCGTAATCGGTGGGCTTGAAGAACGCCAGAACCGCACTCAGGAAGAGGACACCTCCGTAGGCGGAGAGAATGTACGCACCTTTCACTAACCAAGAATTCCAGTTCGGTCGAAGCATGACGTACAGGAAGCGTTCGGGACGGTCCAAGTCCATGATGAGCAAGACGCCGGTGATGGCGAGGAAGCCCAAACCGACGCCGGTCACGGGAAGCCAAAGCTCCGTCATGTCAAGCGACCCGCTCAACCACAGCACCATAGCCACCATGTACGTGCCTGCAGCAATGCCTTTCGTCCATATGTAAGCACTTACTTCCCAACCCCACAGCACGCCTTTCGAGGGGGCATCGTAGGCCCGCTTGGCTTCGGGTGATGTGTCGGCAAGTTTTGCGGCAACATCACGGATAATGGCTTGGTCACGGGGGTTGGCTTCCTTGGCTTTCAGGTCCAAGGCGAGCTGAACGATCATCGAATGTTCGTCAGCGGCACCCATTCGCTCCTGTGCGTATTTGGCGTAGTGACCAACGCCCGCTGCTTGCTCGTTCCACATGCCTTGAGCAGGTTTTGAGGTGGCCAGCGGGTCCAGCATCGCATCCGAGGTGTCGAGATAGAACACATTGGGAACGGTCCCTGATTCCGGCTTTCGGACCTTGGTTTCGTTTTCGGCAATCAATTGAGAGAGGTTGGAGTCGGGGTCGTCGAGGTCGCCGCTCACGATGGCCTCGACCGGGCAAACGATGACGCAAGCAGGCTCGTAGGAATTCTCAATCCGATGGGCGCAGTAATTGCACTTGGCGGCCGTCCCGGTGTTCGGGTTGATGTAGAGCGCATCGTACGGGCAGGCTTGCATGCACGATTTGCATCCAATGCACCGGTCGTCGTCAAAATCAACGATGCCGTCGGACCGTGTGAACAACGCCGTTGTTGGGCAAATCGTGGTGCAGGGCGAGTCTTCACAATGATTGCAGCGATGAACGCTGAACTCACGCGTCGAATCAGGATAGGTTCCCGTTTCGATGTACTTCACGTGCGTTCGGTTCACGCCAACGGGGACATCGTGCTCCGACTTGCACGCCACCGTGCACGCGTGGCATCCAATGCACTTCCGATTGTCAATTGCAAATCCAAAATTTACCATTCCATCACGTCCAAATTAGCCTTGCGAGGCTGCGCATTGATTCTTGCCGAGGTCGAGTTCTTCGGCCGTGGCCAAATCCACGGTCTCGATGTTGGCATTGACTTTGCGAATGCGAATGTATTCCTCGGGTTGAGGGCGCATGTTGGCCTCGACCCACGATACAAATTCGTCTTCGGAGGTCAACGCATAGATGCTTTCGTTCAAGGTCTTGACCGTTCCGAAGTCGTTGATGATGAGGTGGTCGGCGTTCGCTTCCCTCCCCCAGTCCGTGTAATGACTTGGAAGAACCATGAGGTCGTCAGGAAGAACGGAGATGCGGTTTTTGAGCGTCGCATAGAGTTGTTTGGCCCATTCAACGACCTTCTTCCCGAGGTCAGGACGGCCCACGGAGACGATGAACACCGTGTCTCCAGAGATCATGTACTTGTCGTCGATCACGTACGTTGTGGACCCCGGCGTATGCCCGGGAGAATGCGTGCACAGCACGCTGGGCCCCCCGGCTTTTGAGAAGCCAATGGACTCGCCGTCCACGACCCCTCGATACGCCACGTTCGAGGTACCAAAGTCACCTTCATGGGCGATGTAATCCACCTCAAACTCGGCGGCCAACGAAGGTCCGCCCGAAATGTAATCCGCCTGAAGGTGGGTCTCAAAAACGGCCACCAGCGAGAGGTTTCTCGCAAGGGCAAACTCGCGATAATAGTCCAAATTCTTGCTGATATCGAAAAGCATCAACTCGTCTCCATGAATCAAGCCGTAGGCACAGGACGCTTTTCCGGGACGATTGAACTGCCAAAGTTCGTAGTGGTCGGGCGTTGGTACTTGTTTCGCCACGAGCACGTTTCCCCAAGCGATGATGCCCTTGGCCAACCATTGGATGTCACCGAAGCCGAACTCTTCCAACATATCGGCGATGAATTGAGCGGAGCCTTCCTTGGCACAAATCACCCGAATCGACCGAGAAGCATCCAGTTGGGCCACCGATTCCTCGGGTTGTTCAAGGAAATCAAAGTATGGGATGTTGAGAAGTTCAATGTCTTGGGGACCCTCAACGTGGAAACGGGCAAAATCGGCTTCGTTTCGAACGTCCAAATACAGATGGGGAACGCCTTGCTCAATCCAGGTGTACATTTCCGAAGCGGTGAAACTTTCGGACATCTTGCTCACCTCACATGAACAACTGAATATCGGCATCCGCAGCGAAGTCAAGGAACGCCGCCGCACCGGCGAAGGTGACGCCTTCAACGAAGTCCTTCTCTTCGAAGCCGAACACGTCCATGGTCATCTGACAAGCGATCAGCTCAACCCCAAGGGCCAAGCACATTTCACGCAGTTCGGTGATGGTGGCGACACCTTTGTTCTTGAATTGTTTCTTCATCAGCGAGGTCGCCATGGAATCAAAGCCGGGAACAACGCCGCTAACGGCGTGAGGGATGGGCCAGTCAATGGCCTGGAAGGCCTTCGGCCCAAACGGCATTTTCATCGGCATGGCCGGGTTCGCAGCCGGCGTGACTTTTGCCGTGATTTTGGGTTTGAGGAGAGGAAGTCCGTAAAAGGTGAAGAAAATTTTAACTTCCATGTCCATGGCAGCTGCCGTTGAAGCGAGGATGAACGGGGGGTAGGCCCAATCCAAACTGCCTTGGGCTGCGATGATCGCCATTGTCTTCTTGGCCATCTCACTCACCGCGTTTGACGAGGAAGTAGTACTTGCCGTTCTCTTCGGCTTCTTCGATCATTTCGTGACCCACGCGGTTGGCCCAAGCGGGGATGTCCTTGCAGGACCCGGGGTCGGTGGTGATGATCTTCAGCACTTCACCGGGATTCATCGTATCAATCTTCATTTTTGACTTCACAACGGGCAAGGGGCAACTCATTCCACTGCAGTCAATTTCATCGTTATGGCTCATCTCAGGTCCTCCTTCAACATGTTTTGGGTTTCTTCAAGGCAATGCAGCATTCGAAGCACAAGCGGGCTGCCCATGCTGTAGATGACGTTCTGGCCCTCACGCGTCGAGCGGAGGATGCCAAGGTGGTACATCTGCCTCAAATGTTGTGAAGTCACGGCTTGGGTGAGGCCAACCATGGCCTGGATGTCTTTCACCTTCATGGGGGTGCTGCGAAGCAACTCCACGATACGAAGACGGTCCGGATGGCCAAGGCACTTGATGACCTTGGACACGTCCTTGACGAAGTTCACGTCCAGAACGGTTGTTGGCTCCACCAGTTGTTTCTCCACAGAGGACCTTAGATTTGGCCATTACATTAAGTTATCCTAATATCTTAATGTTTAACGCTTCAACCGCTCAAATTCGTTCGTTGAGGGCTTCGAGGGCGTTGATGCGCCTCTCCTCGATGGCCTGATCAAACCAAAGCGAGCAATTGCGGCACGACATCGAGCAGGTATTTCACCAACACGATGGCGATCAAGAAGCAGAAAACCCGAAGGATGTTTTCCGAAGAGATGTACTTCATGCCGAACACGGCTCCTAGTTTGGCTCCCACGTACGTGAGCAGCGGTAGGGAAAGCAAGAACCACGCCTGTTCACGAAGGGTCTCCCAGTCGCTGGCCTCGATGAATATCAAGTGCGTGACGATGGCCACCGGCACCACCACCATCATCAAATGCAGGCTTGAGCCAATCGCCTTACGAGTGGGCAAGTGAGCGTACTGTTGGAGGACGGGCACGTAAATCACCCCCGAGCCGATGGCTAGAATGGAAGAGAGCATTCCACCGATGCCGGTCCCGATTCGCAGAGGCCAATGTTCAACCTCATCACAAGGAGATTCAGAGGGCTTGGAGGTTTCGGGAGAGGTGGTACTCGTTGGAGGCGCACCGAGTTTTTTCAAGGTCTTTCGCAACGACCAAATCAACATGATCGTGCTGAGCAATTTGAACACGAGGTCCAAGTCGCTTCCAAGGCTCAGAACGATGGCGACACCCAACAAGGCCGCAGGCACGGCTCCAACCAGTCCCGACTTGACGGCGGCATCGCTGACGTGACCTTTTTTCCGATGAGCGAGACCGCTGCCGTAACTGACGACGGCGGTCAACGAGAGGGAAACGGCAATGAGGGCGCCGTCGATGGTCCATCCGCCGACATAATGCAGGAGCGGGACAAAGATCAGTCCCCCGCCCATGCCCACGGGAGCGAAGGTGAAGGCGATCAAAAAGACGCCAACGGCGAGGATGGCTTGGTCGATCATGGGCGTTCCTCATCCAGCATCAAGCGGCACCAGCACCCCGCCGTCCATGGGCGGAGGTGAAAGTGTTTTCTTCATACGGCCACTCAATTCCCCGGACTTGGCGGGCACCGCTCAAAAATGAGAATCCGTGCGCCTAAACTCATGGAATCAAACACGCCAAGCAATCTTTTTGCGATCCATGTGAAACGCTTTCATGGACTGAAGATGGTTGATCACTTGGCCTGTACCCATCTCGCTTGCCAGACCTTTGCTTTTTAGGTCGTTTTCTAAAGCATCGCGAGTCTTAGGTTTGGAGAAGGAATCGTTCTTTGCATACTGCATATATTGCTCAGCGCAAGCCTCAGGAGATTTTGAGCGAGAAGAATCCTGTTTTGCCTTTTCAGCCGTGGATTCAATGTCCTTCTTGCTCATTGCAGCGATTTCCTTGCTTAGATCACGTTCTTCCAATTCGTGAACTCGCTCCTTCAGCGATTGAATCTCTTTCGCCTGTGCCTGGAGCAATTCCTTTACTTCATCAAGCGGGTCCACCCTCTTTGGCTGAGGTTTTAGATGAGTGATGTCTTGGATGGTTGGACAGGTGAATACGTCGTCAAGGAACTGGTAATCGTTGACCCGAAGCGTGTCAACCTTCTCCCAGTCGATGTCTGGCCGAGCTTCACGATGATCATTGAACCAATCACGGCTCAAAATCAAGGCGTTCTGGTTCAGCCCGTGTTCGACAATGAACAGATCGTCATCCTTCGAGGTAATGAGTTTCACGATGCCTGCTTCTTTGAGTTGGATGATCGAGGTGAAATCTGCGTATTCGGGATTGTTGGATTTGTACTGAATCATCCCGTACGTGTAAGTGCCGTGCTTGAGGAGCGCACTGACTTCGTAGCCTTTGGTTTGGCAACCCTCCACGGCGCTCACCAAGCGCTGTGGAATCATTTGGATGACGTGTTCGCCGTTTTCGTCCGTCTTTTCTATCCCTCGATCATCATGGATCAAGTTCGCTGCGTCAATGACAATTTTCGTGCATGGTTCGTTGGTCATGGTATCACTTCACTTCTTACTGTTTTTCAAGAGTTCAAGCAGAGCCACCAATCCGACACCGGCGGCGGCACCTGCCAATCCTGCAAGCATGGCTTTGTTGAACACCTCGTCAGGACCGAGGCGTTTGGACTGCTCCTTGAGCTTCTTGAGATTGTACGCAACGGTTTGCTGCGAGACCTTGAGTTGCTCAGCGATCTCCGCTTGACTCCAGCCAAGGGCTCGAAGTTTCAACAGGTTTGCCACCTGCTCAGGGGTCAGTGCCATGAGGATAGCCGTGTCGGCGGAAGTACATAAATTGGTATTATACCAAAAATATGAATGAAATACCAAGTATTGTGGTAAAATTCGTTTGACTGCAGGGCAAGTTTATACCCCCTCACAAAATGATAACTCATAATGCGCGTTCCAAAGACCAGCAGCCGCCGAATCGAATTCAAAACGAGGACTGACAATCAGAAGGTTGAAACTTCACGCATCGGGGAGATCCAGCGGGCGAACAGGATACGCCAGCCAAGAAGCATCGTTGGCCCAATCAATGCCCTCGACATCGACGTAGAGTTCCACCTCGTTGCCATCAGGGTCCAGGACGTACACCGAATGCGAAACGCCGTGATCGCTCTGCCCGATAACCTGGACGCCGTGAGCCCGGCATCTCGCTTTTGCCTCCACCAAGGCGGCGTCATCATCACCGATGCACCAACCGGTGTGATAGAGGCCAATGCGACGACCCTCCAGAGGGCCGGGTGCATCCCCGACCTCCAACAGCAAGAGTTCGTGATGAGTGCGACCTCCGCTCAAAGCCGTGGCCCGGCCACCAAAGGTGGTGCCGACCACGTCCAAACCGACAACTAGGGTGTAAAATTCAACCATCGGTGCCATCGAGCGCACATAGAGAACGTAATGCCCCAATTCAACCATGGAAACCACCGCATGTTGGGGGCCATCAGGCGTTTCTCGTGAAGGCTTGAATGCCGGTGATGTAGCGGCCAAGAATGAGGTTGTGGATGTCGTGGGTCCCTTCGTAAGTTTTCACCGACTCAAGGTTGGCCATGTGACGCATGATGGGGTATTCGTCCAAGACACCGTTCGCTCCGTGAATGTCTCGGGAAACCCGAGCGATTTCCAAGGCGATGTCGACGTTGTTCATCTTCGCCAGTGAGATTTGCTCGGGGAACCAGGTGCCATCGTCCTTCTTTCGACCAAGATGGTAAGCGAGCAATTGTCCTTTCGTGATTTCACGGAGCATCCATGCCAGTTTGTTCTGAACGAGTTGGTACGATGCGATGGGATGGTCGAATTGGATGCGGGAGAGAGCGTAGGTCTTGGCGCTGTGGAAACAGGCCATGGCGGAACCCAATGCCCCCCATGAGATGCCGTAACGAGCGTTGTTCAAACAGGAAAACGGTCCTCGGAGCCCTTTGACGCCCGGAAGCATCCGGTCCTTGGGAATCTTGCAGTCCTGAAACACCAGTTCGCTGGTCACGCTGGCCTTGAGGGAGTGCTTGCCTTTCATCTCAGGTGCGGAGAAACCCTCGTCTCCTTTTTCCACGATAAAGCCGCGAATCACGCCGTCAAGTTTGGCCCACACAACGGCCACATCAGCGATGGTTCCGTTGGTGATCCACATTTTCGCGCCGTTGAGCAAGTAGTGGTCGCCTTTGTCTTCGGCTTTCGTGACCATGTCGCCGGGGTTCGAGCCGTAATCGGGTTCGGTGAGGCCAAAACAGCCCACCCATTCACCAGAGGCCATCTTGGGGAGGTAAGTCTCTTTTTGCTCCTCTGAACCGAAGTCCCAGATGGGATACATCGCCAGCGAACCTTGGACCGAGGCGAAGGAACGAAGCCCGCTGTCGCCTCGCTCGAGTTCCTGACAGATGAGGCCGTAAGCGACGTAGGAAAGACCCGGGCAGCCGTAGCCTTTGAGCGGGGCACCGAGCACCCCCCTTTCACCGAGAGCAACCCGCCATTCATCGAGGAAAACACCCTCTTCGCAGGCCTTCTCAATCTTCGGGATAACCGCTTCGTCAACCCATTCGCGGACCATGTCGCGAATCATCATTTCCTCTTCGGTGAGGAGGCTTTCAACGTCGTAAAAATCGAGGCCTTCGAACGGTTCCATGGGGCTCCCTCAAGGCTACTGCCACGCGGGTGCTTCATCAACATAACCCTCGACGCATGCGAGGGGAATCGTTTCATTTCTTTCCAAAGCGAAGCTCTCTGTACTTGCGCTGAAGGAACGGGCTGTTCATGTAAATCAATCCGAGGATCACGCCGGGCACCGAAATGGCGACCGCACCGAGGACGAGCACATCCATGATGGTCGTTTCAACCTCTTGGGTGGCCGGCGTAAAGGCGATGATGTTCCCAAACTCGGTGATGATGAACCCTCGGTGAAGGCTGTTTTCCCACACCACGGCCAGCGTTCGGCCAGCGATGACCTCGTTCCAAGCAGCGGCGTCGCTCGGCATCAGCACGGTCTCCGCCGAATCGACGATCATGGGGTCGTGGCGAACGATGCCGAGCGGAGCGAGGTGGACGAGTCCTGTTCCGCCATAGCCCGGGCTAACGCCGATGTGCTCCCCGGTCGAGAGGCCGAGTTTCATGGCGGGGTCAACGGTGCTGAATTGTGGATTGAGGGTGTTGATTTGTATGACACGACTGAGCAATCCGCTTGCAAATCCAACGCATTCCTTCAGAATCGCATTGGTGCAGTCAATGCCGACCCATGTTTGGGACGAGGAATCCGGCATCCACGTCAAACGATGGTCGCCGTCGATAACGCCAAGTCCATCGTCCATGGAAGCGACAAAGCAAATGTTGTGATTCCGATGGCATGCAAGGTCGGTCACGGCGCTTTCCCCGAGCCCTTCAAGACGCTCAAATCCGGTGTGTTCGGCGAATTTCCAAAGGGTGCCGTCGGTCGCACCAACGTATGCAAAATCCCCAGAGGGACGCCAAACGACGGCGGTTAACTCGTAACCGAGCACGCTGAAGGTACCGTTGACATAGGTCACGCTGTGGTCGTAGGAATCGTAGCGCATGGCGAGCCCTTCATCGCCCACCAAGAGCGCTGTGTTTCCGCGAGGATGCCAAGCGATGTCGTGCACCGTGCTGTTTCGGCCCGTCAATAATTCGACATCTTGGCCCCTGTCGTCGGCTTCGTCGGCGGAAAGAAGTCGAGCAAATCCGTCCATACCTGCGACGAGAACATCGGTGCCGTCTGGAGATACGGCGCCAACGCGAATGCCCAAATCGCTTTCACCCAACGCACCAACATCGTCAAGCGCAACCCGTGTGACCAGTTCTTCGGCATTCACCGTTGGCTGGAGCACCAACAAAGCGAGGCCAAGGGCGAGAACAAGTCGACTTCGCATGCGATTGCCCACCTCGGCGGGTATGAAAACACCTCCCCCAAGGAGACCTCACCTCAGTCACGTCCACGGTGAGCCTTATTTGACGGGAGGCGTTCCCAATGCCATGGAGCGATTTGCCGTGAAACGAGGACTCATCAAAAGCATGGGTGGAAATGCAGGTCTGGCCAAGTTGGCCACTGGATATTTTGACAACGTCAACGTTGACGCCGACGGGGTGTTTACCGGCTCCTTCGGCCTGCTTGTGAAAGTGGAAGGCTCCTACGATACCGGCGGGAAATTGGCCGTGGATGTGGAGCAGCTGAAGGGCGCCGACCTTGCGGCGTTCCTCGACAGCGAGAACGGCAGGGAACAAGCGATGGAATCTCGCAAGCGCTGGTCCGGCTTCCTCGATGAGGCCACCGGGTACAACGCCAAGCAGCGGGGAGACAAAGCGAAAGAAGACGCCAAAAAACTCTCCAAGGCAAAATCAGCCATCAAGATGGCCCACAAGTCCATGGAGATGATGAAGATCGTCGACCAAGCCACGGTGGAAAAAGCGCATGAACTCATTGAAGCCCTCGAAGCGACGATGGAAAAAGGCGAATTCCCCACGGAAACCCAAGTCAAGAAACTCAACGATCTGTTTTGAGGCATCACCATGCCAAGCGACCAAGCTCTGCCCCCCTCGCTCAGCGACTCGGAAGAGGTGGCCAACTTGGACGCTGCCTCCCGTGAACGGTTAGCGACGATGGTTGGAAGCGTGGAAGAAGTCGTGGGCATCGAACATCTCGTCCGCGTGCTTTCGGGTGAACAAAGCCATGGAAACGACGACGTGATCCGTTGTTACGTGGGCTTTGAGCCAAGCGGAAAAGCCCACATCGGCTGGAAGGTGCTCGCCTTGCAATGCAAACGCATGCTCGAGGCCAAGGCCAACGTGATGATTTTCCTGGCCGACTGGCACGCTTGGGTGAACGACAAATTCAACGGCGATATGGACGCCATCCAAACCACGGCTCGATACATGGAAGCAACGTTTCGTGCGCTCCTTGACCACCCTCCGGAGGGAGAAGGCCCCGGCGAATTGCGCTTTGTTTGGGCCTCAAAAGTGATGGAATCGCCTGATTATTGGGCTCGCGTCCTGCGCTGTTCCAAAGGAGCAACCCTCGCCATGGTGAGAAAAACGTTCACCATCATGGGACGTGACGAAGCCTCCTCGGACCACGACCTCTCAAAATTCTACTACCCCGCCATGCAGGCGGCGGACATCTTCGAGATGAACATCGACGTGGCCATCGGCGGTATGGACCAGCGAAAAGCCCACATGTTCATGCGCGATGTTGCCTCGAAATACGGCTGGGAAAAAGCGACCTGCTTGCATACACCGATCATCTCCTCGCTGAAGGCCTCGGGTTCGAGAATGGAATCCTTTGACCACAAAATGTCGAAATCGGACCCAAAAGGAGCCCTCCTGCTCCACGACACGCCCGAGCAAATTCGCAAGAAGATGCGCAAGGCCTACATCTCCCCCGACGACCCTCAATCGCCCGTTTACGAACTCGCCGAACACATCGTCCTCGCCGAATTCGGTGAAATCGTCGTCACCCCCGATCCTCGCTTTGGCGAGCCTTCGACCTGGACCTCGCTTGAAGCGTTTCGAGAGGCGGTGATGGACGGCTCCTTGCACCCGCTTGATGCAAAATTCGGCGTTGCCGACGGTCTTGCACGAGGGCTGGTTGGGGTCGAGGAACACTTCGAAAAAGACGCCGCTCTTCTCGATGCGGTGACACAACTCACGAACGCTTGAAGAATCAGGCCTCGCCTTCAACTGGCTCGACGCTGAACACCTGCAGGGAAAGAATGCGGCGAGTATCCTTCGAAAAGGTTCGGTTGGGGAAGGGTTCAACCCGAACAATACCGTTCAACCGAACACAGACCCCTTTCTCCAATTCGCCAACGAGGTCATCGGACACGACACCGACCATCTCCTCCTCGTCTGAAACATGAACGAGCTCTCCCTTTTCATTGAACACCGCTTGACACATGCGGATGTCCTGAACGTCTTCGTAGTTCGAATGCTCGCTCGACATCACAAAATTCGGACGTGGAGGGCGAACACCGAAGGGCTCGTCTTCCATGTCAAGTCGTTTCAACAAGCGTGCAAAACACGTCTCGCAGTGGCTCGGACTTTCCCGTTCTCGTGCTCGGCGTTGTTTCAACGTGGTCTGCTCGTTGCATCGCTTGCACTCGTACACCGCTTCCGTGACCCAACCGTACGGAGGGGAGATATCGTTGATTTTGACCGTGATGCTGACGACTCGGTTTCGGTCTCGCATCCGGAGGGTGTCGATTCGGCGTCGATAGTCGGCATCCAAATCCACAACACGGATGACGGGTCGCATGCGAACCATGTGCTCGTCAAACTGTTCTCGCATCACCTGATGGCCGAGATCGTGAAATCGTGTCGGGTTCAGATGGAAGGCCACTCGCAATTCTTCGTACTCGCAAACAAGGCGGTGAGCGATTTCAAAACCGTGGATGATTCCCGGGTTCCCTTGAAGGTGTTGAATGTCCTCAAGGTAGTGTTCGCTGACGAGAAGGCGCCAGGCGCGGAGGATGGCTTGTTCTTCGGGGTCGAGGTCGATTTCGTGTTTCGGCGGCATGGAGTTTCAGCGCCAGTTTGACGGTTCATAAGAATAACCGTCCGAAGGAAAAATCACCGTCGCCCAATTCCGAGCACACGGCGAAGAGGCAAGGTTCATCAATTGCTTGCAGGTCGTTGAACCGTAGGAGTCCTGCACCATGCCGAACATCGTCGTCCTCGTCAAACAAGTCCCCGACACGAATGCAAAAATTGCCGTCAGCGGCAACCGCGTTGACCTCTCCGCCGTCAAGATGGTGATGAGCCCTTACGACGAGTTTGCGGTTGAGACCGCCTTGCAACACCGGGAAGCCTCCGGAGGCGAAGTGACCGCCCTAACCGTCGGTGGCGCAGGATGCGATAAAATTCTCAAGGACGCCAAAGCCATTGGCGTCGACCGCATCGTCCGCGTGGACGCTGAGGGAGAAATGGATTCGAACGCCCTCCAGACCGTCCTCGCCAAAGCCGTGACGGAACTCGGTGCCGAAGTGGTGTACTGCGGCAAGGCTGCAGCCGACACCGGCGCAGGTTCAACCGGGCCGGGACTCGCCGAACGCATGGGTTGGGCCTCCGTCTCAAACGCCATCGGTGCCTCCTTTGACGGCGGCCTGTCTGTGATCGCTCCAAGCGGTGCAGGGAACGCCAAACTCAACGTTCCTCTGCCTGCGGTGGTGTCGTGCGACAAAGGCGACTTCAAGGTTAGGAAGCCAAACGTCAAGGGCATCATGCAAGCGAAGAAGGCCAGCGTAGATGTCCACTCTATAGACGCCCCCGCGTCTTCCGTCACCGTGACCTCTCATTCACTCCCACCGGCCAAACCCGCCGGGAAAACATTTGATGGCGGCGCTGCCGCTGCAGAAGTTGCTCAGTTGCTTCGAGACGAAGCCAACGTCCTTTGAGGTGAAACCATGACACAAACCATTGTAATTGCAGAAATGAACAACAACGCCGTCCACCCCAGCACCGCAGAGCTTGTCACGGCGGCGATGGCCATTGGAGACGCCCCCACCGTAATCGTCCCTTGCACCGATGCCTCGGTTGCAAACGGGGCCGCCAACATGGGTGCAGGCACCGTCATTGCGGCGAAATCCGGAGCCTTCACGCACTACGACGCCGGGGGATGGGCCGAAGCCCTTGACGCTGTGGCGCCCCCAGGCACCGTCATCACCGGAGCGAGTCCTCAATCCAAAGACCTCGCTGCACGCATTGCTGCCCGACGCAACCTTGCCGTGATTCAGGACGCTGTTGCCATCGACGGGAACAGCATCACGTCGCCTGTGTATTCTGGAAAGGCCATGCAAACGGTCAGCATCAGCGGACCTGCGGTCGTCTCCGTTCGCTCCAACGTGTTCGCTGCCTCAAGCGGCGGGGCCACCGAAGCGAGCGTTATTGATACCGACGGCAACGTGGCCACGTCCGTGGCCGAGTTCATGGCTCGAGCCTCCGAACGATTGGACGTTGGTGAAGCCAACATCGTGATCTCTGGAGGTCGCGGCATGGGCTCACCGGACAACTTCGTGCACCTTGAGTCCATTGCCGACACCCTCGGTGCGGCCGTCGGCGCCTCACGTGCCGCCGTCGACACGTGGGAGGCCATTCCGCACGCCATGCAAGTTGGCCAAACCGGGAAAACCGTGAACCCAAGCCTCTACATTGCGGTTGGGATTTCTGGCGCCATTCAGCACCTGGCCGGGATGCGTTCATCAAAATACATCGTAGCGATCAACAAAGACGCCGATGCGCCCATCTTCCAGCACGCAGATTACGGCATCGTCGCCACATGGGAAGAAGCCCTGCCCGTTCTTCACACTGCGCTCAAATCGATGCTCGATTGAGTTCAAGCATACTTGCCGAACCCGAAGGTCCCGCCGGGACCCGCCGCATCACCGACGAACGGGTTCGTTCGCTTTTCGTGGCCAATGGTCGTCAACGGACCGTGCCCGGGATGAACCACGGTATCGTCGTCAAGCGGCCAAAGTTGCGTGTGAATGGAACGAGCAAGCAATTCAAAGTCACCGCCTGAGTTTGCAATATCGGTCCTGCCCACGGACCCCGCAAAGAGCGTGTCACCAACAAAGACATGGTCGGGCCCGTCGTCCACTGGCAAGACCAAGCAACACCCTCCCAAGGTGTGTCCGGGAGTGTGGAGCACCTGCAGGTCAATGCTCCCAAAACGATAGGTTTGCCCGGCCTCGAAGGCTTGATCGGCTTCGGCCGGCTCGGGCAACGTCAATCCGTACCTTCGTCCCGATTGTTGGGCCAACGTCTGGAGAAACGTGTCGTCTGGATGCAGGTACCAGTCAACTCCGTAGTGGGCTTTGAGCGCGGGGATGAAGCCGCTGTGATCGAAGTGTGCATGGGTGTTCACCAAGGCGATGACGTTGCGTGATGGCAGGCCGTTTCCCTCATGGCCGTCTTCCGGTCCGGTGGTCCAATCGGGCCCTCGTCCTTCGTAGGCATCGATCCAAGCGATGAGTCGCTCAGGCTCATCCCCACCGTCGATGATGATGGTGTCGCCGGTGGCGATATCCGTGACGACCGAACAACGCATTTGCAGGGGGCCGACGAAAAAATGCTCAATCCAAGGTCGGGTGAGGCCCATGACACCGGGAAGCGGATGACCTTCATGAGGTTGAGGTCTCAATCACCTCAATGGCCACGCTGTCCGTGGTCCAAGAACCGTTTTGGTCGACCACCCGTAATTCAAACCGGTGGTTTCCAAGCGGAAGGCGGAGTTTCAATTGAGGCCCTTGGGCCAATTCCTCTCCTCGCTCGTTGTGCCATGTCCAACGAAGGATCATGCCGTGGGGGTCATGGGTGCTGCGTCCGTCGAGGTGAACAACGGCGGTCCCGTCTGCATCAGCGGTCAATTGCCGGTCCTCGCCTGCAACGGCTTGAGGACGGTGAACGGCGTGAAGCGTTTCGTTCAACGCTTCGAACAAGTCGTTCTGCTCTTCCATGGCCATATCGCCCAAACCGCTCAACTGCTCCATGAGCGCTTCTTCATCGGCAAGTGTTCCCGCCTCCGCAGTGACCTTCGAGTCTGCCTCTGGAGTGCCCATCGCATCGAGCAAGACGTCCACGTTGCCTTCGTTTTCGGAAGTCGACAAATAGACCTCCCGTTCGTCCGCCGTCAAGTGCACAAGCACGTCATCATCGGTGCCGTAGATGGCCTCAGCCGACGGAAGTTCTCGCTCATCGCTGACCTGAAACCAAAGATTGAGTTCCGCCCGGTCCACCTCGCTGTACGGTCCTTCCAGCGAAAAGTAGCCGATCGGTTCGGCAGACGTGTAGTCGTTTTGGTCGTCGCCTGCAAAGACAACGCCGGTTGAGCTTGGTCGAACCACCATCAACGCCGGCATGCCTTGGTGTTCAACCGTCCAACTCTGCTCGCCGTTTGTCCCGTGGATGTAAAACCACGAACTCGCCAGCGTGTGTTCCCTAATGGCAAGGCACGTAGCAACCGGGTGTTGGATGTCCAATACCTGCTTCATGGTGCCGTCTTCAGCGAGGTGCATGACCGAACCGTCATCAAATCCAACAACGGCACCTTCGGCACAAGGCGTTGAAGTAAGCATTCGCCCACTTATGTCCGTTCGAGCCACGAGGGTTTCGTCGATCCAAAACTCGAATTCAATGGCTTCCTCGTCACCTGCGACCAAGGCGTGTCCTTCCCGTGTGAGAAACAAGCCTCCTAATTGCGTGACACCAAGGGCAGTAATCCGCTCTCCATGGACGCCTCGTGGCGGTCGTCGCCATGACACGATCTCGTCTTCAATGCTCAGAACTTCACCGTCTTGCATTGCGACGTACAGGCGATGATGATGGGCAACCAGCGACATGACCTCCTTCAAACCGAGTGCTTCGCTCAGGTTGTTGGGAGGTTGATGGGGCTTCCAAGTCAAGAGGCTGCCCATGCCGCCGAGAAAACAGACCTCATCGTGAAGAAGACAAGCATCCACGATGCCACCGTCAACATCGACGACCTCGAGAATGTCCCCCGTATCAGCGTAAAGCGTGAACCCGTCGAGGTCGTCACCCACAATGAGGTTCCCTTCAAAGAAACCGATGTAGGTGACAGGATGTTGATGTTCCGCAGAGCCGAGGGGAGTCAGCGCTCCCAATTCGTCCAAAGAGGCGAAGAAAACCTTCCGTTGACCCTCAACCCACGCCAACGTCCCTTCTTGGCTCATGGCCATGCATCGGACCTTGGCTTCCGGCCGGAGCAAGACCTCAACCTCGGGCGTCCGAACCATGGTGAACCGTAAAAACCGGGCTACAAAAGCACTCGCACACGGTGAGCAACGCCGAGATCAGGCTTCTTCTTCGTCGTTGTGAAGTTCCAACACCGCATCGTCGAGATGCGCCTTGTTTTTGGCACCGTCGTTTCGAGCCTCGTACAAACGTTGCAGGTAGGCATCGTCAATGTCACCGGTGATGTATTCACCGTTGAAACAACTGGCATCGAAGGCTTTGACCTCAGAGTTCTCTTGTTGAGTTGTCTCGATCAAGTCCTCAAGGCTCTGGTAAAACAGACGGTCGCTGCCGATGGTCGAGTTGATTTCTTCCACGGTGCGGCCGTTTGCAATGAATTCGTTGACGGCCGGCATATCGATTCCGTACACGTTTGGATGGCGAACCGGGGGCGCTGCTGAGGCGAAGTAGACCTTGTTCGCCCCCACATCTCGGGCCATCTCAATGATCTGGGCACTGGTGGTGCCCCGAACGATTGAATCGTCCACGAGAAGGACGTTTTTCCCTCGAAACTCATGTTCTATAGCGTTTAACTTCCTGCGCACGGATTTCTCTCGGAGCGCTTGACCGGGCATGATGAACGTGCGGCCAACGTAGCGATTCTTCACGAAGCCTTCCCGATAGGGCAGGTTCAGGGTCTTGGCCATTTGGAGGGCCGCAATGCGCCCTGAATCGGGAATAGGAATCACCACGTCGATGTCGTGATCGGCCCAAGATTCCAGCAGGCGTTCAGCCAAACGTCGACCTTGGTTGAGGCGCGACTGATACACGGACATGCCGTCGATCACCGAATCCGGACGAGCGAAGTAGACGTGCTCAAAGATGCACGGCGTGTACGGGACCTCTGGAGCACAGTGCCGGGAGAAAAGATGGCCGGAGGAACTGATGAAGATTGCCTCGCCGGGAGCGACGTCCCTGACCACCTCAAAACCCAGCGCCGTGATGGCAACCGACTCGCTGCCAACGATGTACTCGTCGCCTCCGTCGGTGCTCCGCTTTCCGAAGATGAGCGGGCGAATACCGTTCGGGTCGCGGAAAGCGAGCAAGCCGTATCCCGAAACCACGGAAACACAGGCGTATCCCCCGCGAACCCGGTCGTTGACGGCGGTAACAGCGCCAAAGATCGTGTCGACGTTGATGTGAGGCGTCCCCTCGATGCGTAGGGCTCGTGAACGATGGCCCAATTCGACGGCGAGGATGTTCAGCAACAATTCCGAATCGCTTGACGTGTTGATGTGACGCATGCACTCGTCCCGCAGGTAAACCCCAAGTTCGTCGGCGTTGGTCAGATTCCCGTTGTGGGCGAGGGCGATGCCGTAGGGTGAATTGACGTAGAAAGGCTGAGCTTCCGCCCGAGAGGACGAACCGGCCGTTGGGTATCGAACATGGCCGATGCCGACGTTGCCCTCCAAACGAAGCATGTGCCGCTTGAAGAAAACATCCGCCACGAGCCCGTTTGACTTTCGAAGACGGAAATTTCCATCCTGGTCGGTGAGAATGCCAGCGGCATCTTGTCCCCGATGTTGCAAAACCGTAAGGCCGTCATACAGCAGTTGGTTGACATGAACACCTTGACGACCGACGATGCCGAGTATCCCACACATTCGTTCGCCTCAACTCAACCAGCGGATGAACGCTTCTTATCGTTGCGATGGTGGTGTTCAAGCCTTGGGCCGGTGCGTTTTCTTGGACCAACTGAACTTGCGAATGCGAGCCGTTTCTCCGTAGCCACACGAGGCACAGACCGACTTTTGCTTGTGGTAAGCGTTGCGGCCGCAGCGGCGGCATCGGATGTGAGTGGTCTTTTGACGGCGACCCATGGACGGTGTACCTTTGGACATACGCTCACCTGAACGCTTCGGCCACCGACCTCCCCCTTATGAAATCAACGGCATGCAAGGAGAGGAGGAAAAATCACTCCTCCTCGAAAACGATCGCTCGTGGAGGGGTGTTGAGAAGAGAGGCCAGCAAGGTGCCACCAACCACGACCGTCGCCACGACGAGGGCGGCTGAGGTGGTGGCGAAACGCACGATGTTGGAAAGGAATTGCGCCCGAACCGAGGCGTTTTCTTCCATCAAGAGGTCCCCTTGGGAGAGGAAAAACATCGTTAAGGCAACACCGGCCAAAACGAGGAAGATCATCCCTGCTAGCGGAGCGATCGGACGCCTGCGTGCATCTCCATAGGCGAAGAGCGTGACAAGGAGCATAAAGGACACCAAGGTAAACGACGTGAGCATGGCGTTCACAAATCGGACAACGCCGCTCTCGACCGAAGCGGACGTCGACCACCAAACGCTCAGCACGAGAAGCAGGCTCGGTATCGTGAACCAAAGCGCTGTGCGAACGAAACCACTGCTCTGTTTTGGCGTATTCACGCTTCCTCACCTCCCAAGACGTTGTCGGCGATGATGCGTTCGGCATGCTGAAGCTGTTCTTCGGTGGGTGCAGGGAGATGGACAGGGACATGGGTTGATTCGTAGAAATAGAGGACCACGGCGAAGAAAAGCACGGCCATCGCTGCTCCGACGAGGACACCAAACAAATCCGCCGCTGCGAGCAACAATTCTGCTGCAAAGCGCTCCTTGGCCAGACTCGGTCCGTCCATCGTCAATCCCATCACCATCAAGGCCATCAAAAACAAAGCCACCACGACCATCAAACGTTGCTCACGCACACGTCGGTCTCCAATTTGGCCGATCACAGCGTACATGCCGCAAGCAAGCGTGAATCCGAAAAGAAGCATCGTGGGCCAGAAGATCAACCAGGAACGGTTGACTTCGTCGGGATAAGTGGGCGTAAGCGTCCACCAATGCATGGCTTCGAACCAAACGACGCCTGCAACGACCATGAGAACACCGATTCGGCGGTCGCTTGTCGAAAGACGCCCCACCGGGACGTGGCCGGAGAAGCCGATTTGGTAGAAACCAACGCCCAGCAACACCGAGGGGCCCAAAATGCTCCCGAGAAGGTGTCCAAAGGCACTCGATGGGGAAGCACTCGCCGTCCAGGGCGTGGTGAGCAGGGAAAGAAGACCGACGACCACGAAGCCCATGCCGATTTTCCGCTGGAGGGCACCCTTCGAGAAGAAGGACAACAAGGAACCTGTCAAAAACAACAATCCTGCACACCAGAAGAAAACGAAGGCCTGCGTCGCTTCTTCCATGGTGTGTGGAAGTTAGAGGGATTTATAGAGAATCCCGTTCAGGTCCACGCCGTCGTTCAAAGAGGGGCAAATCGCATGGCGGAGGGCATAAATACCCGACCTCTGTGGGCTGAACGCTTAGGTGTTCTTATGGTGAAGCGACCCCGTCAAGTCAAGCGATACAGCCCTTCGGCTGGCAAGCACACCCTCCACACCGTGGAGCGCGTCAAGAAAAGGCGGGCTTCCGAGTTGCGCTGGGGTCAGCGACGGTTCCGTCGTGTGATGGCCGGTTACCGTGGTTTCCCACGTCCAAAACCCGACGGCCGGGAAAAACCCACCAAGCGCGTCAACATTCTCTACCGCTGCACGGAAACGGGCAAGGCACACTATGCCCCCTGCAAGCGTGCGAAGAAGTTCGAACTGATCGACCGTTGAGGTGAAATGAATGACCAATCAATTCCTGAAAGTGAGTTGCCGCGACTGCGGAAACGAATCCACCATCTTTTCCCGCGCAACCACCTCCATCGCCTGCGATGTCTGCAGTGCCACGTTGACCAAACCCTCCGGTGGCAAGGCGCAACTCGTCGGCTGCACCGTTGTTGAAACACTGGAATGAGGAGGCTGAGCCTCCGTGTCCAACGAAACCACCTCGACCCCCGAAGAAGGGGAACTGGTCGTTGCGAGCATCACCACCGTGAAACAAAACGGAGCCTACGTCACGCTTGACGAATACCCCGGCATCGAGGGTTTCATCTTCATCGGTGAAATCGCCTCTGGCTGGGTCAAAAACATCCGAGCCTTCGTTCGGGAGGGACAGCGTGTTATTTGCAAGGTGATGAAAACTCGTCGCGACGGGACTTCGCTTGAACTCTCGCTCAAATCGGTTTCCGAGGAGCGACGGCGAGACCGCCTCCAGGAATGGAAAAACGAACAACGGGCCAATCAATTGTTGAAGGTGCTCGGCGATAAGGTCGAATGGGACGAAAACACCGTCAGTGAACAAGCGAGCGAACTTTCCGAAGCCTTTGGAACCCTGTACACGGCCTTTGAAGAGGCTGCGCTTCAGGAAGGTGCTTTGCAAAACGCCGGATTTGAAGGTGACTGGTTGGCTCCCTTCATTGAGTTGGCCGTCGAAAACATCATTCCGCCTTTCGTTGAGGTCCGAGGTACGCTCAACTTGAGCATCAACGACATCAACGGCATCAAGGTGATCCAAGAGGCGCTTGAAGCCGCCGAGGCCTTGTCAAACGAAGAAGAAGAAATCGATGTGAAATGCTTCTATGACGGCGCACCCAACTACCGCTTGGAACTGAAGGCTCCCGATTTCAAGGTTGCTGAATCCATGTGGGAACAAGCGACGTCCGCCATCCTGACCCACATGAGAGCAGCGGGCGGCGAGGCTGTCGCCACGAGGGAGTGAGACCGTGGCTCGCCAACGCATGCAACAATGCCTCACCTGCAAGGCGTTCTCACTCAAGACCACCTGCCCGCAATGCGGGGAAACCGCACAAGCCGCCGCCCCCCTCAAGTGGTCGCCTGAGGACCACCGCGCTGCGCTTCGACGAAAGATGAACGGCGTCGAATCCGAGGCATGGCCTTCGACCATTCCCACCCTGCCAAGTCTTGCTAAAATGGAAAGCGAGCACGTGGAAGAAGAGGAGTAACCGCTCACGCACCCTGCCGTCAAAACAGGTTCCTGAGGAACACGTTGATGTCAAACATTATAACGCGATTTGCGGGGTTTACGACTTCATGACCCTTCATGTTGAATGGCGCAACGGCCATGAGTCCCTGCCGGCCGGCGCCCTCGTGTTTGCTGCCTTTCCCGGCGTTGGAAATCTCGGCAAGGTCGCCGTCAAAACGATGAGAGAACTGAACGAAACCGTTGAGGTGGCTCGCTTGCACGTCGATGCACTTCCTCCCCAAGCAAATCTCGATGAAGACGGTCTTCTCGCACCTCCTCACATCTCGCTCAGCGAAACCCAAACGCAAGGAGGAAGGCGCTTCCTCACCCTCACCGGTGCTGTTCAACCTGTCGACATGTCCCTCCACGGTGGCATCGCTCGCCAAATCATGACCTTCCTCAAAAGCCAAGATGTCGATTCCCTCGTCGTGCTGGCTGGTTACAAAACAGCGGCTGACCGCAAGGAGACCTTTGCGGTCGCCAGTTCGTCGGCCTACAGAGTGGACCTCGAAAGCGCAGGCGTTGACGTTCGAAGGGACGAGCCAAAAACCGGGGCGCTCGGACTGGGAGCGATGCTCGCCTCAACCGGGCCGCTTTACGACATCAATTCCGCTTGCGTGATCGGCACAACCATCGGCTCCAGCCAAGACATCATGGCCACGCAGCGAATCATCGAACATCTCGACCGGTGGTTTGACCTCCGCCTCAAACTTCCCGAGAACGGAGGGTCGTGGCTGCGTGAACGTCTGGCAGTGATGGCCCCAGAGACGACGGAAGATCTGGTGAAAGAACTCACAGCGAACCACGATGCATCCTACATGTAGGTCGCATGGGTTCCACGCACAGAGGACACTTCAGAGCGCCGAGAGAGGGATTTGAACCCCCGCGTCCAAGGGACAGTGGATTTCGAATCCACCGCAATACCGGGCTATGCGACCTCGGCTCTGTCATGGGGCTTTTGCGCGACGGTCATAAGCATGATGATTCACGGTTGTGCCATGGATGTCCGCTTTCACGGTCGGGAAGGGGAAAAGGTGGTGTCGGTTGAACCCGGAACCAGTGTGCGAGAGGCCCTTCAACTGACGGACTGGCTTCCCTCAATGGTCATCGTGAGTTACGAAGGAACGGTGTTGCCCCATTCGACACCACTGACATCCCCCGTGAGTTTACTCGTCACGACGATTTCATCAGGCGGTTGAACGGTCCGCACGCGAAACGATTTGCAAGGTTGACTGCCGGGTGTAGTCGCCCCGAACATCGCTTGCCCACGCATCCAAACCGAGGTTCGCAAGAGCAACGGTGTCTCCCACGCCCACGAGGTCGTATTGAGGGTTCCAATCGTCGGCCCAACCCTCAACTTTCGTCGCACCGGAAGCATCCATCACCATCATGCCTTTTCGCGACCAGCGTTTGCCGGTTTTCCCAACCCCGCTTTTTTCGTACGTGTAGACCACCACGCCGGCGATGTTGTGTTTGGCTTGTTTGTCAAAGAGGCTGCTCGAAGCTTCGGTCGGGTCGGTGTCGAGCTCAACCCTGGCCAGCGGATCGATCTTGAGCACGATTTCGCCCTTCCAATTGACCGAGAAAACGGCGTCTCTGACCAAGAGGGAGGCCCCTCGTTCCAATTCCAGCGCAACCGTGGGTTGACCGTCGCTGTCTTCCTTGGCGACGATTTGAATCTGAGCATCGTAGGTGTCTTGCTTGATGTGGACGATTTGGGGGCGTGTGCCGATTTGGGAGCCCACCGTGAACACCTCTCCACGCACCGTGACCCGTGGATCCAAGGTCCCGATGGGTTCGAACTGGGTTACGGCGCTGGTTCCTGGAAGCTGATAGGAAGAGGGCACCGACGGTTGTTCCGGGCCCTCGCCTCCCGGGCAAACCGCTCGCCAATCGCAACGGTCGCATCGACGCTCATCCGGAGCATCGGCGGGGACGCCGCCAGCCGAAAATCCGCGGACAGGCCTCGGGTCCGGGGGACACTCGTCCATGGTGGGCGTTCGTTCACGCAACCGCTGCCAGAGCCGCTCGAGGTCGGTTTCTATCGCTTCCAGCTCCTCGGTTGACGGGACGGGCACGGATTTGATGCTCGGATGTTTCAAGTACCAAATTTCCAAACCGGAAACCGATTCCTTCCGTTCGTGCGTGACGTACCAAAGCATCGCATAATCGCGCATTTGCTCCACATAATCTCCTGACCGGTCGTTCGCACCCAGACTGGCTTTGATGTCAACGATTCGAGGCGATCCTGTCCACCGGTACACGAGGTCGTATTCGCCCTGAAACCAATGGTCAGGATGGACGGCGTTCATTGTGAAACCCGGAGCATCGGGGTCAACGAACCACGGCCGAGCCACCTCCCACGCTTCCGACCACGTGAACGCACCCTTGGTGGCCAAAGGATGAGCGCCTGAAAACGATGGGTAGGGAAAACCGTCTGGAGCAGGGTGGAGCGGACGCTGCCCTTCTCGCCAAGGTTGGAGAGCAGGTCCTCCCTCGGCTTGGTAACAACGTTCAACTTCGTCGAGGTGAAAATTGACGCCGTGAAGAACCATCTCAAGGCAAGCCTGCTCGTCGACCTCGCTCCAATCGCCTGCACGCCGCTCGTCCTTCTGCCAGGCTTCCTTCATGCGCTCAAGAGCGGGCGGGAGATGGATGCGACATCGAGCATGAGCCCAGTCCCTCAAGGCTTCCTTGCTCGATGGGCGTTCGTTTGGAAACAGCGGCATCAGGTTACGAGCAGGCCATGCGGGGTGAGTTTCAGCCTCGGGTTGCCCGTCTTCCAAGTAGGGGCTTGGCCCCAGTGCGTTGGTCGGTGCTGCTTCAGAAACCAAACCCGGTGAATCCCTTAACACACGACACAACGCTTCTTCAACGGCGCGTCCGATGAACAACACCGGAATTTGAGGCATTTTGAATCGGTACACCTTTTCGTAAAACCACAACCTCGGGCAGGCGAGGTAGGTGTTGGCCTGGCTGGCGGAAAGGCGGTTGTATTGGCCGACCGAATCGCGTTTCGAGACGGCGCGGTGGACGGGCATGAAGGAGGGACGCCGTCCACCCCTTTTGAAGGCTAAGTGACGCTTGTTTCAATGCGTGCGAGGCGTCTCAATCCGGGTCTTGCGGTTGTCGATTCGCAGTTGCAAAATCCCACCTCGCCAACCGAGCTCAACGCCCGTCATCGCCACAGCATCACCGGGTTGAAGCGCAAGCAGGCGTTGTGAAATGCTCTGCCCGAACGCCACGACCTCAGCGAGGTGCGTACCGTCCCAGAGGATCAAGGAAAGCATGGACCATGGTTTCCCGTCGAGACGAGTCCCCGAGCGTTGACCGATGGAAAGCACGCGGCCGGCGACGTTGGCCCTTGTTCTCAACAGACCGAGGCGGGTGTATGGCTCACCCTCTTCCGAGGATTCGCTGTGCAAAGAAGCGACGGTGCGGTCATCGAGGTAAAGGCGGGCCTGGTCCCGCCAGACCCCTGGGAGCGCGTCTTTGAGCACCACGTCCTGCTCTGCAAATCCGTGAAGATGTTGAAAGGCACCGGGTTCGCTTTCCTCAACGGTGATGTGTTGATCGCCGACGACCAGAAGCGCCCCCAAAACGGGTTCACCAAAGTGGTTCGGCATCGGACCCCACGCGCCGGTGAGCCGACCGCGAACCGTTACGCGGCCTTGAACCGAATCGAGTTTCTCATAAGGTGAAGAAAGACTTACTTGAGGTGCTGAACCTAACCACTTTGAAAATTCAGGTCCGGACCAAGCCCCGTTTTCATCTTTGGACACCGAGCACCACCCACAACCTGCTTGCTCTCCCGTGCAAGCATCGCCGAAGGACCCGGGGAAGGTCAAGACGCCCTCTGCTGCGGTTTGCATCGCTTCATGCGAGGCCCGATACGATGCAGAGAGTTCCTCCATGTCGTCGGCTGTTGGCGGGGCGTAAGCCACCCGTTCAGGGTCTGCAAGGTACCACCCTTCCATCCCGTCAACGTGTTGGTGCTCGTGGGTTTCATACCAGAGCCACGCATAAAAGCGCAATTGATGTTCAAGGGACGGTGCAAACAAGGACGAGGATCGTCCGGATTTGATATCAACGATTCGGGTTCGTCCGTCCCAGCGCAAAACGAGGTCGAGTTCGCCCGATGCCCACCCGTCAGGATGGTACAACCTCTGGGGTTGATGCACCCTCGGGTCCTTGAACCACGGTCGGGCGCATTCCCACGCCTCGTTCCACCGGCACGGTTCGTTTTCTGACTGCCAAGTGGCGGATTCGGTAGAAGACCAACGTCGCAAGGAGGCATCGGGGACTTTGTCAGGGAGCGGGAAGGCCGGCTCGTTTCCCCATGCAGGCGACGGCACCCGGAAGGGAGAATTCCCTTGTCGCAGGGTTTCGAGGTAGGGGCCGCCGTTCTTGTCAAAACAAGCCTCTACCTCTTCGAGAAAAAGTGCAAGACCTCCGTTGATGCGGTCTTTGATGGAGGCGACCGTGACGTCGTCCCAGGCCGTGCCTTCGGCTTTCCACAAGGTCGCTTCCCAAGCGGAACGACCGCTCTCCCATGCCTTTTGTGCGAGGTCATCGACCATGGGTTGTGCCCAGTGGCGCAAACCCTCAAGCCCGTCGACCTCCGAAGGCGGATGATGCATCATCAAAGCGCACACCGCATCTTCAAGAACCACACCAAGGATTTGTGAGGGGCGTTTTGGACCGGAAAGGCCGGCTTGGTACGCAAGGAGCCATTGGCGCGGGCATCGCAAGTAGGTGGTCAAGGAACTCGCGGAAAGGCGGCCCCGAGAGCGACCCATGGGCCCCCCACGTGGTGGAAGTCCTACGGGCACCGAATCACCCCGAGGACGTTCACGGACCAAAAATCACGCATCGTAGGAATAATAGTCACCACTGTTTCGTTGTTCACGGTCCTTCCGGCTCTCGTTTTTGTTGATTCTCGGCCGCCGTGAATCGTGATCCCTACGGAACGTGACGTTCACGCCTGAGAGGAAACGGTTCATTCCAGTTCGCAAATTGAACGGCCCGGTTGCCTTGCCTTTCACGCCGCCCTCGCCTTCGAACACGAGGAGGGAATCCGATACGATGTCGATGAAATACACATCGTGGTCGATAACGAAGGCCGACTTTTCGTTGGCTTCCATCGTTCGCCGAATCGCCTTCGCCGCTTCCATGCGAGCGTTGGCGTCAAGGTGAGCAGAGGGTTCGTCGAGCAGGTACAGGTCGGCGTCACGCCCGAGGCAGAGGGCGATGGAGACGGCTTGTCGCTCACCACCGGACAACTTTTTGACGCGTTTGGGCAGTAATTGGTCAACGCCGAGGGCCTTGATGACGTTCACGTTGAATTCACCGCTTCGCCAACGTGGCCCCAACTCGCTGTCAAGCCACAGTTGCACCGACCCGTCGATGTCAACATCGATGTGTTGAGGTTTGTACGAAATGGTGGCGTCGGCGGTCACCCAGCCGTCGTCGTATTCGTGTTCGCCTGCAAGGATTTTGATCATGGTGGACTTTCCCGTCCCGTTCGCACCGACCACGCCAACCACTTCGGAACGGTGGACAGCGCCTTCGCCGGCGGTGAGTTGGAAGTCGCCCAATTTCTTTGTGAGTTCCCCCCAACTTACGACCTGTGAACCCAATTCGGCAACACGATCTCGATGGCGCTGGAACTTGATGGGTTTGTCTCGGATGCGAACGTTTTCCTCGGGTAAGAACCCGTCGAGGTAACTGTTGATGGCTTGGCGAGTGGAGCGGGCAGGTGTGAAAATACCGAAAGCGCCTTTCTTTCCGTAAACGATGTGCACGAGGTCGGCGAGCACGTCAAGCACCGCCAAATCGTGCTCGATAACGATGACCCGTTTGGTCTCAGCGAGGTTTTGGATGATGCGGACGATGCGCATTCGCTCGTGAATGTCAAGATAGGACGAGGGTTCGTCAAAGAAGTAGACGTCAACATCCCGAAGAATGGTGGCGCACATCGCCATGCGCTGCAATTCACCTCCCGACAATTGGTGCACCTCTCGGTCCAAGAGATGGTCGATTCCGAGGGCCGCCGTAAGTTCGTCAAACAGATGCCGTTCGTCAACGCGCTGGAGCAGATTGCGAACCGTCCCCTTGACCCGCTTGGGCAGGCGGTCAACGTTTTGCGGTTTGACGGCGACGCTGATTTCACCTTCCTGAACAGCGATGAAGAAGTCGCGAAGCTCCCCCTTGGGGACCGAGGCAATGATGTCCTCCCAAACGGGCTCCTGATTAAGCCAATCACCGAGGTTGGGGATGAGACGACCCGAGAGGGCGCTGATGGCGGTTGATTTCCCCATCCCGTTGGGCCCCAGGATGCCCACGACGCTCTCTTTTGAGGGCGTTGGAAGCCGGAACAACCGGAAGCCGTTCATCGAATAGCGGTGGACCATGTCGGTTTCCAGTTCGCTGGGCAAGTTCTCGATGATCAACGCATCGTGAGGGCACTTGTTGATGCAAATTCCGCACCCGATGCAGAGGCTCTCCGAAATGTGAGGCTTACCCGTGTGATCGTCCATGATGATGCATTCTTGCCCGTTGCGAACGGGAGGGCAAAAATCGTGACACTCGTCGTTGCACTTCTTGGGTTGACAATTGTCTTCCTTCAGAACCGCAACACGCATGATATCACCGAACCGTCCTCTCGTCTGTGCTATTTTGTTTCACCTGCGAAACGGCAGGCCAAACCCGCCGATGCACCGGTTGGATGCTGCTCTCAAATGAGTCCCTTAAGGTGCTCGTGTCCGCTGATCAGGCGGATGGTGCATGGAGTGGGGAACTTCATGCTGGCCTTTCGAAGCGCATCTCGGGCCGTGAGGTAGTGCTGAGGGTGCACTTGAATGGAGAGAACGCGCTGACCTCGCTTGACACGAGCGGCCGTGCCGACGTTCTTGCCGAAGGCGCATCGCATGCCTTGGGAGACACGGTCAGCACCGGCTCCGGTCGCTTGCTTGTTTTCACGCAGCACGTGGTGAGGGAAGGTGTGGACTCGAAGAGCGTAGCCTTGGGCACCGGCCTCCTTACGGATGGTGGAGTTGGACACCACACGGGCGGCTTCAAGAGCCGTGTGTCGGATTTGGACATCGTTGTCGGCTCGAAGTTCGATGCGAACGGGGAACTGGCCCGTCTCTGCAGCACGGCGGTTTCCGACGTGGAACTGGTGAATACGGTTGTTGGGCACACCGCCGATGTACTTTCGGCGGGTGTAGGCGGGGCCTTTCAAGCGACGGTACATCACTGCTGGTTTTCGTGCCATAGATATCCCTCCAAGCATGCCTGCGACCGATGCTCCCTTTATCATATCTCCGCTAGACGCTTTCCAAGCACCTCCATGGCCGCCAAGCCTTCGGTTCGGGCAAAGTCTTCATGATGGCTTGCCTGCACCGTGGTTCATGGCTGGAGGTTGGCGGAGGCTCCTCGAAGAGGAATCCGAGCATCAATGGCTTTCCATGGCTGCTTTTCTTGTTTTTGTCATCGCCGGTGCTTTCGCCATCGGCGCAACCGAACATTTTGTCGGAGCTGAACTCACCAACGACGACGCAGGCTATGCAGGCGGACTGGTTGTGGACATCGCCTATCACCACGACGGAGCCTACACCGCTCTGGTCTTCACCCCCGAAGCAGGATATCACCTGTTCACGGAAGACCCGGCCACCAACACCGTAATGCCCGTTTACAGTCCGCAAACCGAGGACAAAGGTGCCGATGTACGCTTTTTGAAGACGATGCCCAGTGGCGAAGTCCTTTTCTCGATTCAAAACAACCAGGTGGTTGGTTTGATGGACGGCGAGATGGTGAAATACGAATACCCGACGGACAACGGGGTGTTTGCCGTGCTTGACGTTGCCGAACATCAAAGCGAAACCGGGACGCAGCGCCTCTTGCTCACCCAGGAAGGAGTCAACACCTCGTTTCGAGGCATTGTCGGGATGAACCCCACCCACGCCATGTCAACCTCGACGGGGGTGCAGTGGCACACGATTGAAGCCCACAGCGAAGGGCTCTGGATCGCTCTGGGCAGCCATCACAGCACCTCGGGCGCCGACGGCTCAAGCCCCGCAACGCCCCAGGCACGCCCTGTTTTGGGATGGATTGCTTGGGACGGTTCCGACGCTACGCCGGTGATTCAGAAAGTGAACACCTACGACAGCGGCGTGTTCCACAGCATCGCCTCCACCGCCAACGGCGAACACGTCATCGGTGGAACAACCCTGAGTTTGTTGGTCCACGGCGCTGAGAACGTGGAAATCTTGGAAGCGCCCACGGTGCAGGTTATCGGGGACAGCGAGGGGACCGTTTGGTTCCTCGGAGCCTTGGGCAGCACCACGCTTCAGAGTCTTGATGACACCGGCCTTTCAACGCACGTCCTCGGACGACCCGTCCCCGTCGACCTGAGCTCCGTCGGCGAATCGGGTGATTTCATTCACGTTCACGGCGTGGATGAAAGCGGGGACCCGGTCCAGTGGAGCATTGACATCAAAGCCAACGGCTCTATAGAGAGTGGTCGAGGATTCCTGAACCTGCTCTATGTGCTCGTCGGCGGCGTGGTCTTGGCCTTCATGCTTCGTTACGCCCTGGTTGAACTCCGACGGCCTGCCTAAATCCCGAGCGATTTCAGCCCGAATCCGGCGATGAAGACGAAGGGTGCGAGAACCTTCATGTGCCCTCGTCAACTTCCTCAAACTCCAGCGTAAGCCATGGAGGTGACCGAGATAGCCAAGCGAGGGATGATGGATCAGTTCTTTGACATCAAAGAACAACATCCCGACACGATTCTCTTCTTCCGGATGGGCGATTTCTACGAACTCTTTCACGACGACGCTGAGGTAGCGGCCGAAGTCCTCGGGCTCTCGTTGACCTCCCGAGACAAAAACGCCGACCAGCCCATCCCCATGGCGGGATTCCCGTGGCACGGGCTGGAGGAGCACCTCCGAACCATGCTTCGTGCAGGATACAAGGTCACCGTTGCCGAGCAAGAGGAAGAACTTCGAGAGGGGGCAAAACTGCTCGAACGTGTGGTGACGCGTGTTTACACGCCAGGCAGTTTGTTCGAGGAAAGCTTGCTTGAAATGGACGAACAATCCCTCCTCGCTGCCGTATCCCTCGGAAGCGATGCGTTGGGCGTAGCCGTCTTGGATGCCTCGACCGGCAAAGCATGGGCCAGCACGCACCAAGGCGCCGACCGATTCGTTCGTTTGGAAGACGACCTCCAGCGATGGCAGCCGAACGAACTCGTCCTCTCGCCACAGGATGCAGAAAACGAGGCGATGGGACGTTTATTTCTGGTGCTCGACCGCACCATGATCAGCCAGCACGGGCTCACCCAAAAGAAAGCCAAAGAACGTCTGAAGACCATGCTCGATGTTGCCGACCTGGGCCACCTCGACTTGGACAGCGCGCCCCTCGCTCTTTCAGCGACGGGTTTGGCGGCGGACTATCTCTCGACCGTCCACATGCGAGGTGAAATCCCCCTGCAAGACGTCGAAGTGGTTGAGGAAAACGGACGCCTGCTGCTCGACCAAACCACGCTTCGGAACTTGGAACTGACCTCAACGCTCGCTGGGGAACACGAGGGGAGCCTTCTCTCCACCCTGAACCGTTGCCGAACCGCCATGGGCCGCCGTGTTCTCAAAACCTGGTTGCTCAACCCGCTTGCCGATGCAGAAGCCATCGAGACACGTCACAAAGCGGTTGGGAACCTTGCAAAATCAGCGCGGAGACTGGACGGCCTGCGCACCTCGTTGAAGGGTATACGGGACATGGAACGCCTCGCCACGCAACTGGCGTACCAGCGAAGCAACGCACGTGACCTCGTGGCGACAGCGCATGCTCTGGAACGCATGCCAGCGTTGGTTGCGTGGTGCACGGAGAGCAACGACCCCTTGCTTCAGCACCTCAGTTCTGAACTCGAGGTCCTGTCCGAAATGGCAACGATGATCTCGGCAACCTTGAACGAAACCCCGCCGCTCGGCCTTCGCGACGGAGGGTTGTTGAAAACCGGGGTTGATGAAGAGGTTGACCGGTTGCGAGAAATCACCACCGAAGGCAAGGCTTGGTTCTCGAATCTTGAGGTGAGGTTACGGGATGAACTCGGCGTCTCCTCGCTCAAAGTGAAGAACAATCGGCAGGTGGGTTGGTTCATCGAAGTCACCCAAGCCAACGCCGACAAGGTACCCGAATCGTGGACACGCAAGCAACAACTCACCAACGGGTCGCGCTACACCACCCCCGAACTCATCGAACGAGACGACCTCTTGCTCTCAGCGGATTCAAAACTGAAGGAGCTCGAATACCGCCGCTTCTTGGAACTGCGATCCTACTGCGGCGAACACGCCGGGACCTTGACGGAAATCGCACGGCGCGTCGCCACCATCGACGTTCTGCAGTGCTTCGCATCGGTGTCAAGAGAACGCCAATGGGTCAAACCCACCATCACCGAAAAACCCGTGCTCAAACTCGACGGAGCCCGCCACGCTGTTCTTGAGACACAACAGGGTTACGTGCCCAACGACGTGAATCTCAACCAGAAACGGTCCTTCCACCTCATCACCGGACCCAACATGGGCGGGAAGTCGACCCATCTACGTACCGTCGCCCTCATCACCGTGCTCGCCCAGACAGGGTGCTTTGTCCCTGCGAACGCAGCCACCGTTGGCCTTGTGGACCGAATTTTCACTCGAGTGGGCGCAAGCGACGACCTCAAACGTGGAAGGTCGACCTTCATGATGGAGATGATCGAGGTCGCCCACATCCTCAAGCGCGCCACTTCGCAATCCCTGATCCTCTTGGATGAAATCGGTCGAGGAACGTCCACCTTCGATGGGCTTTCCATCGCGTGGTCGGTCACGGAAGATATCTGCAATCGACTCGGCTCAAGAACACTCTTTGCCACGCATTACCACCAACTCATCGGCCTGGAGGGAGAGGTCAAAGGCCTCTGCAACGTCCATGTCCAAGTCGCTCATATCGATGGCCAACTCAAGTTTCTCCACACGGTGGCTGACGGCCCTTGCGATGATTCCTACGGTGTCCAAGTGGCTGCCCTCGCCGGGCTTCCCCGCAGCGTGGTTGAACGAGCGACGGACCTTCTTGCGTTTCTCGAACAACAGGCTGGAGGCGCAAAAGCCGGAGAACAGGGAACACCAAAATCGAGAGATGCTGGCCAAGCCAGTTTGATGGGGTATTTTGCCGCTGCAGCCATGACAACCTCCCCTGTTCCCGAAACCACTCCCCCTCCAAACCAGCCGGTCCTTGACGCCCTGCAAGCGACCAACGTGGACGACCTCACGCCGAGGGAAGCGCTGGACGTCCTCTACGGACTGAAATCGATGTTGGAGGACGGCGAATGAATCCGCGCCGAATCAAACAGTTGGACGATGCGACCATCGGTCACATCGCGGCAGGCGAGGTGGTCGAGCGTCCGGCACAGGTCATCAAAGAGCTCATCGAAAACAGTTTGGATGCTGGCGCCACGTCCATCACCGTCACCGTTGAAAGCGGCGGTTTCGAGCGGATGGTCGTTGAGGACAACGGCAGCGGCATCGAACGAGAAGACCTGCCGTTGGCGTTGGACCGGCACGCCACCTCGAAACTCACGACCAAGGAGGACTTGGCCTCCATCGCCTCGTTGGGTTTCCGTGGCGAAGCGCTTGCGAGCATCGGCATGGTCTCGAAACTCACCGTCTCAAGCCAACCTGCGGGGACCCAAGGCGCAAGCGTGGTAATGGAAGACGGGGTCAAAGCCGACGCCGTTCCCGAAGGCATGTCGGACGGTACCCGAATCTCGGTGGAGCATCTCTTCGCCAACACGCCTGCACGACTGGCCTTTCAACGACGACCCGAAACCGAAACGGCACGAATTGTCGACGTGGTGGTAAACCATGCCCTCGCCCATCCCGAGTGCGGATTTCACTTGAAATCCGAAGCGCGAACCTTGCTCAACGTGCCTGCAACCGACGACATGCTTGACCGGCTCTACGACGTGATGGGCGCGCAAGCCACCGAACTCGTCCCGCTTCAGCAGCCGCCCGGTGATGAAGAAGCCCCCGGCGAGGAGCGTTGGGAAGGTTGGATCAGCACCCCCGACATCACTCGCGGGAAAGGGGATGACATTCACGTGCTCATCAACCGACGCCCCGTCGCCGCCGGCCCGTTCCTGCAGGCCATCCGCCGTGGGTATCGGACACGATTGATGCAGGGCCGTCATCCCTTGGCCGTCATCAACCTAACATGCCCGCCCACCGAGGTCGACGTCAACGTCCATCCCACAAAACGGGAGGTCCGACTGCGCCATTCATGGCGCGTGCTCGAACGGCTTGAGCGAGCCATTGCCCACACGCTTGAAGCCGTGCCGACCGAACCCGATGCAACCGGCGGCATACCCGAACTCCAAGGATTCGCAGCCCGAGAAACCACCGCTAAAGTGGAGTCCTTTTTTGCTCCCGAAGCGCCCGGGGAACCTCCGCAAGGCGCAGCTACACCGAACCACGGATTGGCTTCTGCAGCCGGACTTGACGCCGGTGAAGCGAAGCAAAGGCGTCCCGCTGCCGCACCTCCTGCCTGGGCCGTTGCAGCGGGAAAACAACTCAATCTCGTAGGACAAGAGGCCGAGGAAGTGGAACGCACCACCTCAGCGCGCCCGGTTTCGGCCTCGCCACTGGGTCAAGCCGTTCTCCCGAATCTTGAGCGTGAACCCATCGCGCAACACCTGTCCTCCGCAGAACGTCATCTCCACCGCTACGCTGGTGCAAGCGAGACGCAATCCCCGGCAACAGAAGCCCCGCTTGATGGCGTGCTCAACGATCTGCCGACCATGGAACCTCTGGCTCAGTTTGCCGACTCGTACATCTTGGTTCAGGCAGAGGGCGAATTGCTCTTGGTGGACCAGCACGCCCTTCACGAACGCGTTCGATACGAGCGGCTTCGCAACAGCGGACAAGCATGGGAACCGCAAAAGCGACTTGCACCGCTCCAACTTGAACTGGATGCTCGGCAGTCGGCGGTGGTCGATGCCCACCACGAACGGCTCAAAGCCCTCGGGTTCCATTTGGAACACCAAGAAGGAGAATGGGTGCTCAACGCCTCGCCTCAGCTGCTGGCGGGCGAGGAAGTCAAGCCGTTTTTCCTTGACCTGCTCCAAGATCTTGCGCTTGACGGTGGGCCGCTCGAGACCATCGAAGCGAAAAAAGACCACATCGCCTTCATGAACGCGTGCAGAGGAGCCGTGAAAGCCAACGAGCCGCTCTCGCTCGCTGAGATGCGTCGCCTGCTGGACGACATGCGCCGAATTCCAAACCCGTGGGCGTGTGTCCACGGACGACCAACCTCCTTGCGGATCTCGTTGGACAGCCTTGACCACCACTTCGGGCGTCACGGTTGAGTTACCACGGCCGATGGAGTTGGGCGTTGATCGTGACACCGGCTCGCCGCAGCCTCTCCAAGGCCTCGGGGTCGGCGACGGCGTGAAGGTCGTGACCTTCGATGAGAACTTCCTCCTCCGTTCCCGCCGCCAAGACCAGAGCCGTGAGCGCCATGCGATGGTCACCGTAGGTCCTCACGACGCTTGTTGGGCAAGTGAGTTTTTGCCCACCTGCAACCGACAGTCCGTCCGGTATGGCTTCGGTGACGAGACCGAATTGAGCGAGGAAGGCAACCGTCCCCGTCAAGCGATTGGTCTCTTTGTGAGCCGCATGAGGTGCTCCCGTGATGGTTCCTCCACCGCCCATCGCCATCAAAGCAGCGAGCGGCGTGATGAGATCGTTCGCATCACGAAGGTCAATTTCGGTGTATTGGGGCGTTGATGAGGGAGCGAGGACGTTGCCCTGGACCGAGATCCCGAGGGCATCGGCACCATCAACGAGAATTTCGTGCCCGAGACTTTCAGAGGCATCGGGCAGCAGTTCAACTTCAACTCGACAGCCGAAGGTCTGCGCAGCCAAAAACGCAAACGCGAGCATGGAGGCATCGGGAGGAACGATGACGGTTGTTTCTTGGAAAACGGGTTGCCACGGCTCAAGCAGGCCATCATCGGAGGAGGGCGCACCGGTTTCTTCGCACAACCTTCGAGTAAGCATCGCATGCCGTTGGGAAACCGCTTCACCCTGAATGGACCAAGGAACGGGGTGTGGAAACGAAGGGGCAGCGAGAAGCCAAGCCGAAGTCGGCTGACTTGAGCGTTGAGCATCGATGGACAGCGAAGCTCCCTCAACCACCGGGCCTTGCAACAAGACGGGCAAACCTTCGTGCTCCGTGCCGTAGGAGCAAGCCACCCCCAATTGGGCGAGGCAGGCAAACATGGTTTCGTACGAGCGGGAACGAAGCGAGGCATCGCCGTCGAGCATGACCGGGACGTCGTGCTGAGCAGCGAGCGCCATCAAAATTCTCAGTGCTGTGCCGGAGTTTCCTGCGTGAAGAACGCTTACAGGCGGCGTTAAACCGCCAGCACCAAGGCCTTTGATTCTCCAAGCGACCGAGGAAGGAGGAGGCTGATCGTCGTCGTTGGGCGGGATGAGGAGGTCCTGCCCTTTGCCGTCGAGGTCGGTGATGTTGACACCCATTTGGGACAGGCAACGGCGCATGGAAACCGCATCTTGTCCAGCAAAGGCCATGTTTTGCAGAACGATGTTTTGCTTTGATTGTGCGGCGAGGGCCAGCCATCGAATAGCGTGACTTTTGGAACAAGGGAGCCTCCATTGAATTGCTTCTATAGAGGATTTTCCTTCGACGGAAAGCACGGGGACGAGACTTCCTTTCTCACCGGCTTGCGTGGGCTTCCACCGGCTCACCCAACGCTTCGCCATGCTCGAAGGTGCGATGCTCCAGCCATGAACCCTTGCTTATAGGTTCAAGAACCCGAAACCGTTCCAAAGAACATGACGCTGCTGGACCGACAGGCACGGCCGCTGCGTGATTTGCGAATCTCCATCACGGACCGATGCAATTTCCGATGCACGTACTGCATGCCGAGAGAACATTTTGGAAGCGACCACGTCTTCCTGCCTCGTTCCGACCTGCTGACGTACGAAGAAATCGTTACGGTGGTTGAATCCCTGCTGCCGGCTGGCTTGGAAAAAGTCAGGCTGACAGGAGGTGAGCCTTTGTTGCGCAGCGATGTCACCGTACTCGTACGCCTCCTCAAGGCAACGGGCCCTCACCTTGACCTTGCCCTGACCACCAACGGTGCCTTGCTCTCAAAACATGCAAAAGAACTCGCTGATGCCGGTTTGAACCGTGTAACTGTAAGTTTGGACGCCTTGAATCCAACCACCTTTGCGGCCATGGCGGACACGACCAAAACCACACCAAGCGATGTGCTTGACGGAATTGATACTGCCATGAAAGCAGGATTGGGCGTGAAGGTCAACACCGTGGTCCGGCGTGGCGTGAACGAATCCGAGATCCTCCCGCTTGCAGAGGCTTGTGCACAGCGGGGCGTTCCTCTTCGTTTCGTTGAATTCATGGACGTTGGGAACACCAACGCCTGGGAGATGGCGGAGGTCGTTAGTGGTGCGGAAGTTCGAACGCTGATTGAACAGCGGTTTGGGCCGCTCACGCCGCATCAAGGGCAAGGTTTGCACGAGGTTGCTCGAAGGTTCACGACCGCTGACGGACAAGAATTTGGCTTCATCAATTCGGTCACCCAACCCTTCTGCGGCGATTGTTCAAGAGCACGGCTCTCTGCAAACGGCTCGTTGTACACCTGTCTGTTCTCATCAAGCGGCAACGACCTGAAGGCGATGCTCCGGATGCAAGCGACCACCGACGACATTCGTGCCGCCATCAAGCGCGTTTGGACCGACCGAAACGACCGATACTCGATGGAGCGGCAAGAACATCAAGGTTCAACCCAAAAAGTGGAGATGTCGTTCATCGGCGGATGACCCTTAGAGGACCGGCGGGAGCAGGACATCGATGAGCAAGACGCCTGCGGTTTCCTCGACCAGTTTGAAACGCCACGTCCCGTCGTCCGAGCCAACGGTAGCTGAATCGATGACAAAATAATCGCCTTGAGTCACGGAATACCCGGCGTCCCTATCGTGGAAGGAGAGATTTGACCCGATCACACCGTAGACATCGGCGTCCGCCACATGGCCTCCGAGCATGAACGCCGAGCTCAGGTTTCCGGGTTGAAGGGTGAACTCCAAGCGTGCGGGGTCGATGGATTGGTCCAGACTGGTGATGCGAACGACATGGAAACCGTTGTCCAGTGCTCGGACGCTAACGGAGGCTTGGGGCGGTGCTTTTTCGACCGAGGTCAAGGCTCCTTGCATCAAGACGAAAACCATGCTGGACAACATCACCGTGATGGCGAGAAGCAGGACGGTTGCGATGACGGGGCTGACCGCCTCATCGTTGCGTCGCAGGTGCACTCGCATGGAGGTTACCACACCGTCAAATCACTTGAACCAACCGATGAAAGGCGGCTTTGGAGGCTTGATTCAGCGCCGATGTTCTCAAAGCAACCACAACGGTTTCTCGCACTCCATCGCTCGTTTGATGCCGCCAATCGGCCCAAGAATGCGAAGCACGGCTTCGGTGATGAGGTCGCCTCGCAGGAAAGCATAGCCCATGTTCTTCGTTCGTAGCGAATTTTTCAGGGCGGGCCCCAAGCACGCACGCAATCGCTTTTCATACGCTACGAGGGGGGCACCGGTTTGGAAGTGGTCAATGATGGCTTCCGCAGCAAAGCAACCCGAAATGATGGCTTGACTGATTCCGCCACCGTTGCTCGGCATCACCAAACCCGCAGCATCGCCAACGGCAAGCGTGTTCCCGTCCACCATTCGCTTCACGGGACCACCCATCGGAATCCAGCCGCCGCCTATCGACAAGATTTCGAGGTTCAAATCCTTACAAAATTGCTCGAGATGGTCTTTGAGCGAGCCTTTGAGTTTGCCAGCACGCACCCCCAGACCGACGTTGGCGAAGCCCGGCCCTTTGGGGATGATCCAAGCATATCCAGAGGGAGCCACCGAGCCCAAAAACACATCAAAGGTTTCAGGAACGTCGCCCTTGACTTGGGCGTAAATGGTGGGAACTTGGTCTTCGGGTCGAACGGATCGGTCTTGGCCATGACGCAACCTTGCGACGTGCGCGAGGCTCCCGGAGGCGTCAATGAGCACATCGCAAGTGAACCGCCCTTCGCTGGTGACGAGAATCTCTCGGTTGGCTTTTCTTTGCCGTTGCAAACGCTTGAGCGAGGTGTTGGTCAAAATCTCTGCACCTGCTCGGACAGCCTTATCGGCGAGATAACCGTCGAACTGCAAGCGATGACCTGCAAAGGCATCCAGTTCGAACTCGTAGGATTTCCCCGATGGAAGGAACACGCGCATGTTGTCAAGACGGTGCAGGCGGAGCCGTTGTGGAAAGTCAAAATAGGATTTCAGCCATTGATTGTCGCCGATATGGCAAAACGTCCCTACGACTTCCCCCCAATTTGGTATGCACTCGCCGCACTGGGCAGGATTGCCGACCACCGTTCGTCGTTCAAGGACAAGAACATCGATGCCCTCTTCGGCCAGACGCTGGGCGGCAGCACTTCCTGCAGGACCGGCTCCGACCACGATGACCGAGCGATGTTGAACGTCCTTCACGGCCAAACGATCGCCTCAAGTGTGCCTGATTTTGACAAATTCAGTGATGTGCAGCATCATGGATTTCGCTTCGGAGTCGGGGAAGGTGTCCAAGGCGGCTTGGGCCCGTTCAAGGTGGGTTCGGACCAACAACTCGGCATACACCATGCTGTCGGACCGGTCAAGCAGCGCCATCAGTTCATCAAAATCATCGTCGGTGAAGGTCTCGATGAGTTCTGACAAACGGGTACGGTGCTGGCCGTGAGAAAGCGTCAGCGCATGAATGAGGGGCAGCGTCATCTTTCCTTCGTAGACATCAGCCCCTCGTGGTTTCCCCATCCGTTCATCGCCTCGCAAATCCAAAAGGTCGTCCACGAGTTGAAAAGCGATGCCAAGTTCCATCCCAAAAACTCGCAAGGCTTCGGCTTGTTCTTTGGAAAGGCCGGCGACGAGGCCGGCGGTGTAGCATCCGGCTGCAAAAGGTCCTGCGGTCTTTCCACGGACGATGGCGAGGTAATCCTCTGGCGATGTGGCCAAATTCAACACGTGGTCGAGTTGATGAAACTCCGAGACGGCGATGTCGGCACAGCATCGAGCGATCACCGTGACGATTTGTTCGCTGTATCGGCCTCCCAGAGCGAAACCGTGCACGAACAACCAGTCGCCCGCAATAACGGCCTTGGCTTGACCGGCTTGGGCGTGGATGGTGGGAATGCCCCGGCGATGACGAGCGTCGTCGTTGATATCGTCATGCACCAAGGTGGCCGTGTGGATGAGTTCAAACGCCAAAGCGAGGGGCATGACCTCTTCTTGCTTCGTCCCTCCAGCGAGTTTGTAAGCGAGAAGAAACAACAGGGGGCGGAGGCGTTTTCCTCCCGCATTGAGAACGCGACCTGCTTCAAGAGCAACTTCGCCCGCCCCTCCTTTGACCTCTTCGTCGATGAGCCGTTGGAGTTCGTTGTTCACTTCTTCGCGCATGCTTTGGAGCGCGGCGGAGAGGACTTCGACATCGCTGCGCACACTCGGTTGACGACGGTGGGCTTCTTAACCAATCGTCCACGCCCACAAGCCGTGGGGGGAGACCTCCGCCGAGGTGAACGGATGGAAGAACAAGAGCGACTTGTCGTCCTCACCACCTCCAACCGTGACGACGGCGTTCGTAACCAAATTGAGCGCACCGTCCACACCCATGGGCGTCTCAGAGACATGCGAATGAAGCAACTGCCCCATCTTGAAACGGCGATTGAGGCCCTTCGAGAGGGACACGGCGACATCGTGGCCATGAGCGCTTTCGATTGGGAGAATCATGCGGTCGACGGCCTGATCATCGCTGGAGTCTTGCCGAGAAAGGAGCCAACCTGGGTCCTTGTTGGTCCGGACAAACCGGAGTATCTTCTTCCCGAATCGGTGGTGATGTGCGACCACGAACTGCTTCGACGCCAAACGCGGCGAATGCGATCCGACCTGGTGTTGATGTCCAAGGAGGAACTCATCGCTCACCTCGGCCATCAAGAAACGTTTGCGTCCCTTGATGTTGACGAGCAGTGGCCCTGGATCGAAGAGCGCATGAAGCAAGGGGAGTTTGCTGGTTTCATCGTCCCACGTTCAATCCATGCAGGCCACCGAATGAAGAGTCGAAGGCACACGCTGGGTCTTCAACGGGACCAATCCGAGAGCGAGCGAGAACGGTTCGTCCCACCACCGCTTCACGGATTTACCCTGCTCGTGGCCCGCCATGGTTTCCCAAAAGGCAGTCTGCGGGAGATGGTGGACCCCAGTGCAGAACTCGCTTACCGACTTGAATCAGCCATGCTGGAAAGCCTGGACCCCGTGTACCACCCCATCACCGGCATGTACGTTGAACAGCGAAAAATCTCGACCTTCTTGAAAAAAGCGACCAACGAAGGCGACGAAACCTTGCTCAACACCTTGGTTGACCCCAACAAGAAGAAGGGCGTCTACAAAGCGGGTCCGAGGGTTGAACTGCTGATCGAGACCCTCAACCCGAGCGGTACGGTCACCGCTGCATGTGAACGGATTGTTCTGCCCGAAGACAGCCATGTAGGCATGGTGAACCTGTTGCGAGAATTCATGGAGTTGGTGAACTTGATGACCAGCGAGCATGAGAGCACGAAACGGAACATACCCGGCTTTCCCGCATCCTTCTCAGAGCCCCGCCCCGCCATGATGAGCCTGAGCGAAGAAGAGTAGGCGGCTCGGCCAAACAAGGCCACGAACCCTGCATCTCGCCTCCGTCCGACGGCGAAGACATATATGCTTTCAATGCGGCAAACCGCCAAGAGGTGAAGCGAATCATGGCAGCGTCCGACATGTTGGCCACGCTTTACCAAGCACGCTTCGATGACCTAAAGGACATTGCTGGCGAACACAACCTGCCGAAAACGGGTCCCGTTGAGTCCTTACGAGCACGGCTTATTCGGGCCTTGGTGTTGGACGACTGGGACCTCTCGACCGCCGGCATGCGGGCCATTTCAAACAACGATCTCGGCGAATTGTTGGGATTGTTTGGAATCAAGAAATCCGGTTCCATCAAAGCCCGAAGGCAACGCCTCTACCTTCATCTGAACCACGACCCGAAGACGCTTACCACCGATAACCTTGACCAGATGACGCGTGACGAGTTGCACGCTCTTTGCAAAGAATTGGAACTCCCGCTTTCGGGCAATAAACAGAGTTTGCTCGCAAGGGTGGCCGGCGTCCTCGCTTCTCAAGAAAATGCATGGGGCAAGGTCAAGAAAAGCCTTCGCCGACCGAGAGAAGCAGCGCCTGTTCCACAACCAAGTCTTCCGGTGCCAACCCCCTCCGCAACCGATGAGGTGGAGGCGAACGTTTGGGCAGAACCGATGAACGAAGTCCATGAAGAGGTGACGGAGGTTGTATCGTCTCACGATGACCTTCAAAGCACGTTCGAGGAAGAAGCGAGCGTTGCTCCGCCGATGATTCAACACGTCGAGGCCGGCGAGGTCTACAGTTTGGAAATCGAAACGGCGCTGATGGAAGTCGACGAACGAACCGCTGAGGTGCAGGCCTTTGCTCGTGATTTCTTGACCGTGAGCTCGACCACCGACGTGGACGACATGAATGCCTTCATCGCCTCCCTCCGGGACCAAGGCTTCGCCACGGACTATGCACTGGTCCACCAAAAGATCGCCAACATCGTCATGGAATTGGACTATAGAACGCAACACGAGTCGGCGGCCGCAACGTCACTCCCCCAATCATGGAGCGAACGAGAGGCGCTTCGGTTGTTCGAGGAAGTCCGGAGTCACCTTCGAGACCAATTGGAGAATCTCCTCGCCCTTCACAAGGGTGACCTCGTCAAAGCTCGGATGGCCTTCGAAGAAGAAGGGCGAACGCTCGGCTTGGATTTGCGGGTGCCGAGCGTTTCAGGACGATTGCATGCGCTGTTCGACCTCCACGTTGAAATCGCAGAGTCGCAGGCGCTGCACGACCCGGTGGTTCAGCGTCGCCAACGCATGCTCCGAATCCTTCACCGAGGCGCTGTTCACATGTCCGAATCGGAGAAATTGACCGTGAACCGACTTGAACGCAACCTGGTGGCGTTCGAAGAACTGGTTCAAACGGTGCTCGAATCATCTGAAGACGGTTTCGAAGAACACCACCAAGCCTTGGTCATCAGGTTCCTCGAGTCCAAAGGGTACGAGGTGAACACCAGCAACCTGCGGCCGAGAATCCTCGCATGTGCAGGCGTCTTGGGTGCAGAATTGGGTTACCTCTCACCGGCGGACATCCCGAAAATTGCCCCCGGCGTTCTTGTTTCAGAAACCGAAGTTGATGCGATCGTGACCGAACTCCGTGCATTGGCCTCGAGTTTCAAGCCCCAAGCGGATGCCGTGGAAGAAGAGGAAATCGAGGTCGCCGAATCGGTGTCCGATGCCTCGCAAAACGTCCAGCGTGTCCGAGGTAAAATCGACAAAATCGATGAATTGCTCAACCGTTTGAACGGCTGATCAGACTCAATGTTGCTGGGCGTAGAAGTTCTGCACGACGGACGTCACCGTTTGGATGTCCGAGATGCCCCGAGAACACAAATCCTCGATGATGGCTTGGCGTTGAGCGACGTGCCGTTCAAACACATCCGGCGTGACGCCTGCGGCGTTGCAAATGGTTTCGCGGAGTTTGGATGGAATCCCCGTTTCTTCGATCTGGTCGGTCGCTGCGTTGTATTTCCAAATGGCGTTGAGGCGAGGCTTGTCGCCTTCCATGCCGGCGACTTCCGCAACTTCCGTGATTTTACGGGCCGTCCTACCGTTGACGTGGAGACGAGCCTGAATGATGATCAAATCGAGTCCGCTCAACATGATGGGCGGGACGTTCATGGGTGGGTTGATCATTCTCGTGACGGTCTCCTGGGCAGTGTTGGCGTGGAGTGAGCCAAAGGAACCGTCGTGTCCGGTGTTCATCGCGGTCAACAGCGTAGCGCACTCCGGGCCACGGACCTCACCGACGATAATGCGGTCAGGACGCATACGAAGGCTGGATTTGAGACAGTCGTTCATGTCCACCTCCGATGTTCCGTCGGGTCGCTCGCGGCGGGTTTCCATCCGAAGCCAATGGTCGTGATAGACCTGCAATTCGGCGGTGTCTTCCACCGTCAAGAGGCGACGGGACCAGGGAATGTACATGCCGAGACAATTCAACGTCGTGGTCTTACCGGACCCCGTACCGCCAGCGATGACAAAGTTCGCTGGCCGGCTGTCAAGTCCTTCAATCCACACCCACATCATGGCAGCAAGGCGGGAATTGACGGTTCCAAAATTCACGAGGTCGATCATCGTGAGCGGGTCTTCCTTGAACTTACGAATGGTAAGGGTGGGGCCGTCGGGAGAGACCGGAGGGATGGTTCCGTTCACACGAGAGCCGTCGGGCAGTCGTCCGTCAAAAATTGGGACAAGTCCGGGCCCGTCGCCGAGCGGCACGTTGGTGAAGGAAGCGATGTTCTTGGCGATTTGCAAGCCCGATTCGTCGTCGATCCAGATGTTGGTTCGGCACATGCCGTGGTTGCGATGGGCGACCTTGACGCATTGCGTGCCTCCGTTGTACATCACTTCTTCAAGAGCATCGTCCTCAAACAACGCCGCCAAATCCCCGTACGGGTTCGCTTCAATGTCCCCTTCGACATGATAAATCGGCGAGGGGTGGTTGGCCTCGGTGTAAATCGTTACGCGCCCGTATTGTTCCAAAATTTGTTCAGACATGGTTTAGCCTCCTACTGCTTTCACGGCTCCAAGGTACAAGCCCATCGAAACGGCCATCCAAAGCGGAAGCCACCAGAGGGTGTCTCGGAACCGACCCATCATCCTCCCCGACACGCTCACGCCCACGGCGGAAGCGGCGGCAAAGAAGAAGGAGAAGGTCTGGTTAAAGGAAGCGATTTGGAAGCCCTTGCTCGCAGGGGCAAACAAACCGACGATAAAGGCGATAAGAACAGGTAAGCCTACGCTTACAAAGATGATGATGAGCATGCCTCGGCCTTGCAATTCGCTCTCCCTTCGATTCATGAGGTCGTTCAGGCGCTCGTAATCGCGGCTCAAATCGTTGAGGATTTCGCGCAGCGAGGAGTTCTGCTGAAGCGCTGTTTCTACCAACATCATGACGCGTTGGACTTGGCTGGACCGGGTCTTCGCAGCAAAGGCGGAAAGGCTCGCTTCAAACGAAGAGGCGTGACCTTCCTGAAGCGTTTCGCGAAGCAGGAGGGCGAGGGGTGAATCGCTGGCTTCGGATTGCTCCTTCATCGCTTCCTGGAGGCCCCGGCCTGCACCCACCGAATCCGCAAGGGCTTCAAGGAACGAGGGGAGCTCGTTCTCGATCGCTCGGCGGCGGCGGCGTTCAAGCATCGGCGGAATACCGCCGCCCATGCAGGCAACGGCCACGACGATCAAATACAACAAAATGGGGGTATCGTTGAAGGATTCGAGAAGGCCAAAAATCATCTCTCCACCTCACAATCCCGGGTCTTTTGTGTGCGCCTTAAGCCCGATAAGCGCCATTCCAACGAGCGTGATGAGCAAGCCAATGTTGACCACGCTGTTGATGACGGCCGGATCGGGAAGGGACATGAACGCACCCAAGTCCCCCGACATCAATTGCGGGACCAAGCCGACGATGGCGAGAATAATCGGGCCGATCATACCGATTGACAACAGCGTTTCAGGAACGCCGCCCAACTCTTCGATGTATTTCTCAACCTCCTCGGTGCGCTCTTCCTCCATCCGAGTACCCTGTTTTTTCAAGGTCTCAACAAGGTCGGTGTTCTGCGTGACGTTCGTGTAGAGCGTGTTGAGCAATCGCTTGTACCCGGCGGATTCAGCGAGTTTCATCATGTCTTTGAGTTCACGATCAAGGCCCTTTGAGTTCCCTTTTTGCAGGCGCTTCATCATCGCAGAAAAGTCGGCTGAAATAATGCCGTAACCGCCCCGGCCAATGGTGTGAAGGGCTGCTTCAAGACCCACGCCAGAGGACATCAAAACATCGAGGGTACGAATAACGTAGAGGAGTTCTCGCTTTTCCTCTAGTTTTCGCATCTACTGCACCTCAAATGACGTCTTCGAGCAACTCAAAATGGAACGATTCGTTGGAACTGTCGTATTCCATGACGGCGAAAATCACCTTGACATCTCGCTCCTCAAAGGGGTCGTGGATGTAGGGCTGCCCTGTTCGGAACATGGCCACGATGCGCTTGTATTCGTCCAGCGAGAGTTCTCCTCGAACCGTGTACAGGGTTGATTCTGAACCCTCGTCGTGAAGGTCATCGCCCTCTTGACCGCGGATCACGGTGCGTGTTAGACGTCGGGTCATGCGGACCTTCATGTCAGCGTTTGCAATTCGGACCCAATCGGAACTTGATGTCCCCGTTGCGGGGCGTATGAAGAAATCCATTCCAGCCATGTTTGACCCTCATGACTTCCACGCCATGAGAAGGACTTCAATGTGTTGGAGTGATTCAATCGCTTTAGGCAACCTTGAACCATCCAAACCTTGGCTCATCAAGACGACCGCTTTCGAGCAGTTCATCGAGGACCGATTCGGCTTTTTCCCTGACGTGCCCTCTGGCGACAGCGTTTTTCAGCACGGTGTCAAAGTCAACGCCTTCTCCCTGGTCGAGGTGGCCCACGACCTGCACGAGGAACGCCTCAAGATCAGCGCTGCCTTCACCACCGCCATCACCGTTGACTTCTCCCTGATCGGAGGGCAATGACATCATCGGCGGGGGGGTCGTCGCCGCCTCAAGACGGCCCTCGGCAATGTCAAGGGCTTGCATGAGGTTGAGTTTGAACGGTTCGAGATCAACCTCGCCGTAATGGTTGCGAGCCACCAAGAGACTGCTGGCCAAGCCGGCACGGTTGTAAGCGTCCGCCGTGGGTTCAACTTCCAACGAGGCGGTGTGTTCGTTCATTCGCACCATCGTGCTTTGACAGGCATCCAAAAGCCAGTTTGCGTAAACGTCACGGGAAACAACGCAGGCTTCTTCGGGACGTAGCGAGGTGTAAACGGCCCCCTCATCGGTTTGATACCAGCGCGTTTTCGCCGTCATCATCACGAGAAGAGGTTCGCCGTCGTTCAAGCGCTCGACCCATTGGTGCGAGAGTTCTCGCATCATCTCGGAGTTGTAGTCACCCACCGAGAAATAATGCAGTCCCGTTGGGTCTCGCAGTTGCCCTTGGTAGAGCGTTGAACCGTTGGAGGTTTCACGTTCCTCCAACCGCTCCAAGAGACCTGCTGCAACAACGCGATTGACCTTTGCACCAAGCTTTGTGATAACGAACGATGGGTCGTACTCGCCCGAGCCCTTCTCATGCAGGGTTGCGCTTCCAAATTCTGAGGCGAGGAGCAAATGAGCCGGTTGGCGGGAGATGCGTGCACGCTCCATCAACTCCACCCCCATTGAGCACGCAGTTCCGTCGCCCTCATCTGGGCGTCTCTGGATTCGACGTTCAGACCTTCAGCGAGGATCATCGCTCCTTGCTCGTCCACGATGGTGCGACCTCGAACCGAGACCGCTCGGCCGAGAAGATGCTCTCGGACCTGTTGAACGAAACCGAGGTCACCGTGCTCCTCCACGCTCGCCCTCATTTCATCGTCGGCCATCGAGAGGGCAGCCAAGGAAGCCTCTTTGTTGACCAAAACGGCCGTGGTCGCGCCGTCATCATCAACGACGAGGCGCAAGCGGACGTCCTCGTTGCCTTCGTTCGCCCCGTGATCGTAACATGCACCGTCACGAAGCACCCGGCGGCATTCCGTGCAGCGCATGATGAAACCCGAGTCTTCTCGGACGCTGACGACCATCCCGCTCGTTTCAATACCGACCCGGCTGGGGCCTGCAGCGAGTTCAGCGAGTGGAACGACCACCGAATGGTTGGCGAGGTCAAGGGAATCGTCCCAGGGAGGGGCCTCGAGGACTTCCAGTTGTTCGGTTCGGTCCACGGTGATGTCGGGAATGCCCTGCCATGCACGTACCCGAGCACCCTTTACGCTCACCGTCACGGGCAAGGAAGCGGGGTCAAAGGGCAATTCATCCCAGATGCTCATTCGGCATCGCCCCGTCGGGTCAACGATTTGACCCGACCAGAGGAATTTCTCTTCGCCGTCCCGCTCAAAGGTTCGTTGCGTGAGCTCCGTGATTTGCACCACAGCGTCGACGTCTCGAGCACCGTCGGTGAATCCCGAGATGGAAGTGTTGGCGCTGTCGGAAAGCGTGTCGAGGTCGGCAAAGGATGCATCGTGGTACACCTCAACCCTCGTTGTGCGCCCCAAATTGAGTTCCGGTGTGTTTCGGAAACTTCGCACTTGGGCGCCATCGAATTTGAGCAACGTGCCAACTTCGTGTTCGAAAGGTTCCCAAGAGAGGAAGCCAATCGTTCCGGTTCCGTCCGCAATTCGACCACGAACGACATCGATGGAACCTGAGCCGTCCTTTCGGTGAATTTGGTCGGGCCTTGAAGCAAGGACACGACCAACAACGCAGATGTAGCCTTCTGCAGGAACATCGGCGATGTCGATGGGGTCGTTGGAAGCCGGGACCGTCGCCACGCCTTCTTTCAACACCACAACGCGAGTGGACTGGTTGATGTTCAGCGACATTTTGCCGTTGTATTCGTTCACGCTCGCACCTTCAAGCCGAACGATGCTGCCTGCCGCCAGGTTCGCATGCGGGCCCCAGTCTTTGTAATCCCAGCGTACACGGGTGCCGTTTTCTTCCCACGGGTTGTCCTCGAGCATGCCGAACGCGATTTGCTTGTCCTCGCCTCGGATGGTCTGGTCCCGAATGTTGTGGGTGATGATCGCCACTTCAAGTTCAACGTCTCGATCCGAACCGTTCAATTCGCTCAAGGAAGCCACCTTCTTGGTGGCCTTGGCCTCTCGGGTCCCGCCGTGGGTGGCGGTAGCGGGAGATGTTCCGCTTTTGAACCGACGCAAGACGGAACGCATGGCGTCCTGAGGAGGGATGTAGAATTCTTCCTCGTACTTGGCGAAGGCTTCCGAGATTTGAGCCGCATCGGCGTCGGGGCATTCCTTCAAGATCGCCTCAATGTAGTCGGCATACTTGTCTTCAGCCATGCAGCAAACCTCCGCAAGGCGTTGTTCTTCGTAGCCTGTGCGGAGGACAGGCGGCGGGCTTTCGTGCGGGTTGGTTAAGATTGGACACTCCCATTACCTCCATGGGAAGGCTCACCACTGACGACAGGTCATAAAGAATCCCGTGAGGCGGGATGGACGGTTCAAGCCGGGTTCACACGAAGGCCGTTCATGAGGAGGACATCGGGCAAGTGCATGCTTCCCGAAGAGTACGAACCTTGCCGCCTCACCTCGTCGCCGAGCAGCACTTCTCCGTTGAGCGCCTTCGCCAAATTTCCCGAAAGTCCCGCTTGCTTGAGTGCGCCGACGACTTCGCCGTTTTCGACCTTGAGAATGGCGCTGGTGGTGACGGAAAAATCTCCGCTACTCGGGTTGGCTGTGTGCGCACCCATGACGCTGTTGATGATGTAGCCCTCTTGCATGGCTTCCAAAAGATCGTGTTGAGAACGCCCTGGCTTGGAGGAGGTCAAGAACAGTTCTGTGCATCCGGTTGAAGGCGGGGCTTGGTGGCCACCGCTGGAAGCCGAACCGGTGGATGCTGCGACGTCGATGCGCCCTTCCGCCACCTGTTGAGCAGCATCTCGTGTCGACCAGAGCATCGAGCAAAGACGACCGTTTTCAATCAGCGTTCTTCGCTGTCGTGGGACACCTTCAGCGTCTCTGGACCCCGAGGACAGGCCGCCCTCAAGCAAACCGTCGTCAACGACGGTCAAGGTCTCGTTGAGCACTTGCTGCTCCATGCGATCGGACCAAAACGATTCTTTGCGAACCATTTTTTCTCCCGTGAGCGCCGGTGGAACCACCATGGAAAAGAGGGGAGAGAAGCCTTCGCTGGTCATCAAAACCGGTGCGTCAACGGGTTCGCTTTCCACCTCGAGAGGGTTTTGCGTGACTTGAGCCCAATGAACGGCCCTGCCGACGCAAGCGGGAATTTCAGGCAGTTTTGCTCGGCTTGAATCTCCTTGATACGAGCTCGTCAGTTCCCCGTTGGCGTCGATCGTGACTTGCAAGCCGATGCCGTGAGACGTCGTGATGCCCGAGGAGAGAATCCCTTCGCTGCTCATGAAACACGAGGCGGTTGCGGAAATGCCAACGCCGCCCCCCGTGACGACGGCTCGCTCGTCTAAACTTGCAACCTCGGAGAGGACACCGTCCGCTTGCTCAAGCAAATCCTCGGGAGAAACGTCAAGCAACGAAGGATCGTATCGGCCGCCGACCGTTTCAGCAGGTTGAGCCGAAGGAAGCACAAATCCGTTCACCGAGGGCGACTTGTTGGCGATGTCCAAGGCTTGCTTGACCGCTCGCTCTGCACCGGTCACGTCGACCAGATGGGCGAAGCCAAATCGGCCCCGGTCAACCAAGCGCAAACCGAATCCGCCTTCGCCACCACCGCTTGCCATCGTGATTTTTCCGGCTTCAATGTCCAATTCATGACCGTAGGATTGGAAGCCAACGAGGTCCCATTGCTCGACGCCGCTGGCTCGACAAGCATCTGCGAGCCGTTTGGCGTTGGCCAACAAGCGGTCTTCCGCATCGCTTGGGAGCATGCTCATCCCACCAAGGCTTCACGGATTCGCATCACGGGGCCGCCGTCGCCAACAGGAACGGTTTGCCCCTTGCCGCAAAATCCAGGCGAAGCCAGCATCGCATCTCGGGTTAGGCCGTCCACGTTCTTCAAAATCTGAAGCGTGAGGCCGCTCACGCTGACGTCTTTGAGGGGGCGGGTGAGTTCACCGTTCTCGATCAGCCATGCCTCCTGTGCAGCGAATTGGAAGGACCCGCGACCTGTATCGACTTGACCGCCTCGGGTTCCGCACGCATAAACGCCGTATTCGATGTCTTCCATCAATTCGTCCATGTCCGCATGGTGACCGCCTTGAATCATCGTGTTGGACATCCGAACCAGAGGATGGTGCAAGCCGTCCTGCGCTCGTGCGCCTCCGTTGGGGTCGACGCCAAAATGGTGAGCCGTCTCCCGATGATTGAGGTACTCCGTCAACACGCCGTTCTTGATGAGAACCTTTTCTCGCGTGTCAACGCCTTCGTCATCGACGGGATAGGCGCCGTATCCGCCCATCATGGTGGGGTCGTCAACCACGGTCACGATTTCGTTGCCGATTTGATGGCCGAGTTTTCCATCAAGGCATGAATCTCCAGCAGCCACCAAATCGGCTTCACAGGGATGGCCGAGGGCTTCGTGAATGTAGACGCCGGTGAGGTCGCGGTCGGCGATCAGCGGCATCTTGCCTGACGGGGCCCGCTCTGCGGTGAGCAGGCGCAAGGCCGCGCGCTGGGCCTGTTCTCCAAGTTCGACAAGGTCGCAGGCCTGAATCACTTCGAGGCCCCCTTGCCCCCCGTGCCGGGTTCGGTAGGAGACCACTTCGCCGTCTCGGCGAGCCGTGACCATCCCGTGAATCAAGGAACGCTGGAAGGACCAGACTCGATCCATTCCCTCGGTAGTCATGAGTTCGGTGTGAAGGTGTTCGTCGCTCCATCCGGTTCTGACCGAGACAACGTCGTCGTGCCCGGTTGCCCCCCTGTACAGGTCGTTCATGAGTTCCATCTTAACGTCCAGTTCGGTGTGGCGGACGTCCAAAACGGAGCGCCAATGTTGTTCGTCTTCGATGATCGGAACCTCAGCGAGCCCCACGGGCCGGTCCTTGGCCGACCGGCGGGCAGCGACGGCTTTGGCCAGTCGGGTGGTCGATTCGATTTGGTCGTTCAACGAAGCGAGATCGGTGGTCGAATGCACGCCCCAAGCCCCGTCGGCGAGGACGCGTAGGGTCATCCCGAGTTCTTGGCCGGGAATGGCTCTCTCGAGGACGCCATCCCGCATGGCGACGGTCGACTCGGTGAGCGACATCACCCGAACTTCTGCATACTCGGCGCCGAGTTCTTGGGCATGACCGAGGGCTTTACGCACCCGTTCTTGGTCCAAATATCGGCCCGTGGAAGGCATGTGGTTTGTTCCGGGAGTGGCCGCCATCACCATGGTTCAAAGTAGGCAGTGGTAGCCTTTGAACCCTCCCCCTACCGGTGGGAGGAACTTTGGTCGTCGGCCATCAAAACATGAGCGAGAATCGCTTCCTCAAGGCGTTCCTCTGCCCACCCCTCCACGTCGATGCCCAAACGTTTCATCCCCTCTATAGATGGAGAGGCTTCGGATTCGCCCTTCGACCATGACAACGAGGAAAGAAGCGAGGCCAGTCCGTCATCAAACGTACCCTCGAGAACGGCTTTGGGCTGAAGGTGCCCCAAATCGTTCGCCTCCCCTTCTGCTCGAGGGAGCCAAACAACCCAAGCCAAGGCATCGTCAGCACCTACTCCTGCTCTGGAGAAGGCCTCCGAGATGTGATGCGTGCCGGCGAGGTAGCGAAGGAACTCTGCGTCGACCGAACGGGCAACCATGGTGTTGCGCAGTTCGTTACGAGCAGCTTGAATCCATGCTGTCCAAAGTTGAACATGCGAGTGAACGGCGTGCTGACCGATCAAAACCCAGCGTGCGTCGCTCCGGTGTTGTAAAAACCGGTCAACCGGGGTTCCCTCCTCACTCGCTGCCATGGCTACGAGAGAACACGGAAACGGCTCGCCCGACATGGTTTGGCGAAGGTTCAATCGCATTTCAATGATGGTCTTGGCGTTCACCGGCGAGCGGGGCATCGTCAACTCTTGGCTTGTCTTGAGGTGGTTGTTGCTTTGAGCGTTTGAGAATGCGCTGGATTTCTGCTTCGATGTTGTCGAGCAGCAAAGGACCCCAACCCCGCAACGAGAGCACCTTTTGCCGCATGCTCGGGCTCATGTTCAGGACATCGCCGGGCTCCCGCAACCCCAAGGCGGCGAGGTCACGGGCTCGTTGTCGCCCAACGTGACGAATGTTGACGAGTTGAAGCAAATCGGCTTTGCAACCGTGCCGTACGCGTTGTTGGAGGACGCTCACTTGTTGTACCAGTTGCGAAACGATGCCCATGTGCTCCTCAGCAAACACGTCGTCGGTGAGGACAACGTGTTGAGCACCCGAAAGAAGCCAACCCATCAAATCCACGCGATGGTGAACATCGCCCGGGAGAACGTCCAACGATTTCTCCAGTTCTCGCAGCGTGGTTTCTTCGGTCCACTCTTCAACCATCCATGCGCTTTTGATGTCGCTCAGCATGGCTTCTGCATAGCCCGGTTCGATCAGGAGCTCGTTCTCGGTGGCGTTGGCTTTGAGCCACGTCGCCGAATTGGCCTCCATGTCCGCCGTCTTCGCCCACAACGACGCAAAATCCGGCGTTGCAACGGCAAGGTGGAGCAACCCGAAATCACTCACCGGTGCATCTTGGCGAACCAATCGCCTCACCGCTCTCCGCAAGCCCGTCCGCAAAATGGAAGCGGAAAGAGGGTCAAGGTAGAGCTGCGTCACCCGCTCACCCATCGCCGTGGCTTCGTAACGCATACCGGGCCCGTCCTCCACCGGATTCAAAGCGGGGGTTGAACCGTGCCCAAAGGAGGAAGCCGGCGAAAACCCGAACACCGGCGAGGTGTGTACGGAGGGGGAGCGTAGCACAGGCGACCCTGATGCCTGGGGGGACCACGCCACACCAGCGGTTTCCACAGCGCTCGATGCCCACGCTGGAACCGTGTCGTCCCAAGCCTCCTCCTCGCCATCAGCGTTGTTGGCCTCGGTTGAACGGGGGGTGAAGTGCGGGTCATCGCCGCATTTTCGCAGAAAGCGTTCCTCAACCAACCACCCGAGCATGGTTGACAGGCGCTCCTTGAGTTGGCTCGCCGGCATGGTTGAACCGAGGAACGTTGAGAAGAAAAAGTGCTCAATGTCCCCTCGGTGGACCAAGCCTCCGGTGGCGACGCTTGCCAGGAGGTGCATTCTCAAGGCGGGTTCAGAAGCCAATTTCGACGTCACGTCCTCAACGGGACCGAAGAAATACCGATCCGCCACGGCGTCGGCCACCTCCCAACCGTCCGTCCCTTTACAGTACACCCATGCTTCGCCTTGCGTGTCGTATTTTGGCCGTCCTGCCCGCCCAAGCATTTGGCGCACCTCCATCACCGGTAGGGGACGACTCATGCCGTCGTCCCATCGTTTGAGGTCACGCACCAAAACGCGGCGTGCAGGAAGATTGACCCCCGCTGCGAGGGTGGGCGTGGCGGTGAGCGCCACCAAAAGACCGGACTTGAAGGCGGCTTCGACCTCCTTTCGCTGGGCATGGGTGAGTCCCGCATGATGGAATCCGACACCACCTGCGAGGCAAGAAGCAAGTTGTTCTGCGAGGTTTGACTGATTCCGTCCTGAAAGCCGTTCAGCGAGTTCATTGAGTTTGAGCAATCGGTCAGGCTGTTCCTTAGAAAGTCGTTTCGTGACGCGCTTTGCGAGGTTTTTCGCCTCCGATTGGGCGCTTCTTCGGGTGCCGACAAACATCAGGACTTGGCTTTCCGAATCCATACCGTCGCTCACCACACTCCAAACGGGGTGGCTTTTGAGCCCCTCGAGATGGCGGGGCGGCCCCAATGGAGGAACGTCCCCCCCCTCTCCAGGCGATTGCAATTTCCGAGGCTCGACGTGAAAGTCGTGGAACGTGGCGTATTCAAGGGCGACGGGCCGCCAATCGGACTGGATGAGCGTGGCATCCAGCCACGTCGCCAACGCCTCGGCGTTCCCCACGGTTGCAGAGAGGGCGACGAGTTGAGCATCCGGTTTGATGTGCCGGAGACGGGTGAGGTTGATCTCAAGGGTCGGGCCCCGAGTAGCGTCGTTCATCAAATGGAATTCATCGGCCACCACGCAGCAAACATCAGCAAGAAGTTCGGCGTTGTGACGCATCAACGAATCGAGTTTTTCGGAGGTGCATACCAAGATGTTGCACTCCTTGATGTTCTTCGCTTCAGACGTCGCGTCCCCGATGCCCAAGCCCACCGAGAATCCCATGGCTCGACCCACTTCGGTCAACTCCTCGTATTTCTCCATCGCCAACGCCTTGAGCGGGACGATGTAGATGGCTTTTGAACGGTCGTGACCTTCGCTCAAGCGCTTCACCATGGCAATGTAAGCAAGAAGCGACTTACCGGATGCCGTGGGTATGGCGATCAGGGTATTCCGACCCTCGACCACCGAGGGAACGGCTTCGGCTTGCGGCGGGTGAAGTTGTTCAATTCCCCATTCTCGCTGAAGAAACTTGACGAATTTGGAGGGCAGGTCAAGCGCTGCAACATCACGCTCAAACCCCTCCATGCACCCAGAGTTGAGGCAGCGGTTCAAAAGGACGACGGAGGGGGGTGCAGGCCGACATCCCTAAGTCCCACCGAGGGATGGTCAGTTCATGAGCGACGACGTTGAGTCCATGGTTGAAGAACGGCTCTCGGTGTTTGACGATGAACCCGATTTGAACGATTGGGTGGAGGTCATGTGCGGTGCAGCGATGGTCGTTTTGGGCATCTTCCACCTCATTGAACCCGGTGAAATCGTGGACGCCAACGTGATGCGCTGGTTCTCCGCTGCCGTCGTCGCGGCCGGTGCGGTCTGGGCAGGCCACGGACTGAAAGACATGGCCGTCAAGGAAGTCCGCCGCTCCATCGCTCTGCTCGACATGGCGGACGGCCCCTCCGGGGTCGACACCGGCTTGATTCGAGACGTTTTGCTCAACCAAGACGCCTACCGTGACTTTTTGGTTCACGCTTACGAATCCGCATGGCAGGACGGCGTCATCACCAAAGAGGAACTCGTGGAATTGAAATCATTCCAGGAGGCACTAGGCATTACCGATTCCGAAGCGGCTGACATCAACGTCAAGGCCGCCATTAAGTCCGCAGCAGCGGATGGCAAGATCACCGAAGCCGAAGCCGAATCCATCGATGAAGCAGCCAAAGCTGCAAACATGTCAAAAGAGGAAGTCTCGGCTGCTGTTTCCGATGAATTGGAAAAGAAAAACAAGGAATGATTCACGCCCATTGGCCGCCCTCTGAGCGGTAAGCCTCTGCGAGTTTTTGGGCTCTTGATGCTCGTTGAACCTCCATCGTGGTGGCGCTCGCACCCAAAATGAGGCCCAACCACATCAACACCGAACCGTAGGGGAGGAGACCCACGGCGTTTCGCAGGCCCCACTGTTGAGGCAAGTCCGCCAAGTCAAAACCGCTGGAGGGGAGGAAGGTGACGTCCAAGAGATCCAAGTCGCAATCGCACAAACTGATGGAAATACGATCGGGGAACAGGGAGCCTTGCAAGCGGACCCATTCCGCTGTAGAAATTCCCTCGGGCCGAGTGCCCCATGCAGGCGCAGCGATGGACCCGGCGGCATGGGTAGCGACCATCGTGGTTTCAATGTGGAAGACCGATGAGTCGGGAACGTCATCAACCACCAACAAGGCTTCCAACATCAAGAGGTCGAGCAAGAGGGAACGTCCAGCGAGCAACACGAAGCGAACGGTCTGGCTTTCCAACATGCCATCGTCGGACTGGTACGTTTGCCCTTTGGCGACTTGCCCGAAAATGGCTTGGTCAAGACGAAGCGAAGCAAGTTCAGGAACCAACAACTGCCATCGGCCGTCTTCGAGCGGGATCGCTTCTTCAACGGTCAGTTTCAGTTTCAATTTCTCGCCGTCGAGCATGCCCCAAGTGGCCCCTGTGTGCGTGGAGAGGGTCTGGTCGGGAACGCCGTCGGCTGAAACGTCCCAGAGTTGTTGCAAGCGCATTTCAATGAGCGTGTCGAGCGTGATTTCGTCTTCATGCTGGACTTCATCGGCCATGGCCCACAACGGATGCAGAACCCCACCGACGAGAAGGAGAACCGCGCCGGGGACGAAGAGGCCCAACCGAAGCTTGTAGGAGGTTGTTGGTCGCATCGCCACCAAGAGAAAGACCCCGAGCATCACCATGGAGAGGAGAAGAAGCGCAAGACCCTGGCCGTGGAGTCGGTATGGGTCGTCGAGGTCTCCGAGCAAAGCGGCGCCTTGAGGATAGTAACTTGCCGAACCAAAACCCGTGGGGTCGGTGGGACCCAATCCTTCGTAGCCAAACGCCCCTGACCACGTGTAGGGCTGAACCTTCCCCGGCGAGCCGTGCATGCACATCGTGTAATCGCCCGTGGATAAGGCGCGCCATCGGTACGTCATTTTGACCGACGAGCCGTCATCATCAACCAGAACCTCCGGCGCAGGTGCTCGGCGGCCTGCGGCGGTGATGAAATCGGGAACGGGATGCGGTTGTTCCAATTCAATGGGCACTTGCTCCCATTCGACCAAGAGCCTCAAGACTTCGTGGGTTTCCACCTCAAAGGCCCAACAGTCGTGGTCTGCGCCCACCAACGCCCCAACGTTGAGGTCCTCAAACTGGGTTGAGCGGGGCTGGGTGGTGGAAGTGGGTTCGTCTCGGTCAACGGCCTCAGCATCGATGGACCAAGGGACATCGAGTTTGACCACGGAAGCCCCACGCATGTTCAAGGCCCACGTACCCGGCCGGTCCAACGTGAACGTGAGCACCAAACGAAGAGGTTCATCCTCCCACAGGACCCGCCCACCGGTGAGCGAGAGGGGTTCATCCTCCAACACGTAGGGGGCCGGGTTCGTTTGCGGAAGTTGATCCGCTTCGAAGGACCACTCGTTGACGCTTTGACCCAAAATCAAACGGGCATTGAGAGCGGGCCGGAACAAACTCCCCGCTTCGGTTTGGTGTTTGAAATCAATTTCCATCAGCGCCATCAGGTCTGGAAGCAATGCCACGTGGTGTTGGGGAGGGTCGGCTTGAAATTCAAACGTCAACGTTTCCGACTGAAAAGCGTTGGCTGAACTCTGGCCCGTCACAACCTCTTCGCCGATCGGCGTTGGCGTGAGGACGCAGTCGTTGTCCTCTCTGCACGACAAGAAGAGGTCGCCGCCGTTCTCTTCGGAGGTGAGGCCAGCGGATGCATGAACCAGCGTCCACGGCTGGTAGAACGACACCATCAGCACCCCGAGCACCAGGAGCGGACGCGTGAAGTTGGCCATGCTCAACACGACGACCACAGTGAACTGGTATATCATTGAGCGTCATGCACGGGAACATCAAGCAGGGGAGTTCGACACGTTCGGCAGATATATCTGCCGTTTCCTCGCTTTTGGCGAGGAAAACGCTGATCGCACGTGGAGCACGACCACATCCACGTGGCCCGATTCGTTCGCATCGCCTGCGTAAACGAAGGTCCGAGTCTGCGGGCAGCAGCATCGGGCCACAGGGCTTCAAGCCCTCGGAAGTGCATGTCGTGGGCTCGCCACCCGAGTGCATGAAGAAATTCGTGGTACAAGACAAACTTCGCATATGAATTCCAAGCCTCGCACAACAAGTTTGGATGCAAATCCACCGTTTCAACGACGAGGGTACCGTCGGCTCCCCGCCTCCAACGCGTCACGCCGTGCCGCTGCGTGGCGCTTCGCCGCAGGACACCAAGAGGCAGGTCTTCCAACGCCGATATGACTTGAACGCCGACCAACGACAGGTCTTGCATGGTCCCGAGGACGTCTTCACGGAGCTGTTCAAGAGCGACCTTTTGCTGAGGGTTCGCTCTGGCCATGCCGTTCGCCTCACGACCAGCGATGGTATGCAGGGTGGCCTTCCTTGACGGCGACAAAGAGCCCACTTCCGGTAGCGCAGGTTTTCCCGTTTGCTTCAAGCGAGAGTTCGACGTTGGCCCGGTCCTCCATGAGTTCGACCACACGGGCAACCACGGTTAACTCGGTGTCGACCGGCGTGGGGCGGCGAAGTTTCACTTCGTACGTTGCCGTCACGGTGCAGGGAGGTTCGTCCAAGTTGCCGGCGTCCATAAGGGCCATGGCGGCTGCCCAGTTGCCGTGACAGTCGAGCAACGTGCCGATGATTCCGCCGTTCACCATGCCTGGGAAGGCTTGGTGTTCTGGTTGAGGTTGAAAGGTCATCACGAGACCGTCTTCGGTTCTGTACGAATCGATTTGCAAACCGTGTTCATTCGCCGGGCCACATCCAAAACAGATGGAGTTGGGCGCATAGGTTCGCTGGACACCTTGCTCGCTCATGTCCACCCACGGGCAAGGACGCTTCATGGAGTTTGTTGCGGCTGAAGAGCGGAGCGTTGATGAGGACGACAACCGTCGAAAGGCCATGGGCGAGCGACGGAAGAAAACCGTCCGCAAAGTGCGTGTCGCTCACGAGTTGCCCAAACGGCGAAAGGTAGCGATTGAAGAAGCCATGAAAGCTCATCAAACCGAAGACCGACCCGAATGGGACCGCACATCAACATGGGGCGACATTCGGTTTTACCGCAAGCGGATCAAGCCCGGGACGCTTCGAACCGTCCACCTTCCGTTGTTGGATGTCAACCTTGGCGACCGCTGGCCGGTCCCGGTCACCGTTTTGCACGGCGCACGACCGGGGCCCTGCATCACCGTACTGGGTGCCATTCACGGCGACGAACTCACCGGCCCATCAGCATGCACCCACCTCCTGAGCAACGCTTTCACCGACTCAGGAAAACCGCTGGACCCCGCCACCATGGCAGGCACCCTCCGAATCGTGCCCGTCGTCAATCTCCCGGGCTATCGGATGAAATCTCGCTATTTCCCAGACGGCAGGGACCTGAACCGTCAATTCCCCGGCGACCCCGGAGGGTCCACCACCCGTCGCGTGGCGGACCAAGTTTGGTCGCATCTCGTGGAGGACAGCGACGCCATTATCGACCTGCATAGCGCAGCAAAAGGCCGAACAAACATGCCTCAGGTTCGGGTCGACTTGACCCATACAAGTTCATACTTACTTGCGAAATCCTTCGGCATTGAAATCCTCTTGGATTCCATCCCACCAAAGGGAACGCTGCGGCGAACCGCCAACAAACTCGACATTCCCGTCATCACCTACGAAGGAGGAGGGGCTGATTTTCTTGGAGACCAATCCGTCAAGGTCGCAGTTCACGGCATCCTGAATGCGCTTCGTTCCATGCGCATGATTCCAGGAAACCCACAGCGACCTAAGTTCCGGATTTTGGCGAGCGGCTCAACGTGGCTGAGAGCCGGCGAAGGTGGCCTGTTGGACATGTTTGTCTCAGCGGGCAGCGTGATGCGAGAAGGAGAGGTTGTAGCGACCATTTCCGACCCAGCAACCCCCGGGATGACGGTGGACATCGTTGCGCCAGAGGACGGCCTCGTCATCGGGGCGGCAACCAACCCGTTCACTTCCGCCGGCATGCCCGTTGGCCACTTCTTGCCGATCGCCAAACACTTCTCGCTTTTGCAGGAGCAAATTGACGAGAACGGGCGCTTCATCGTCAACGGCTCAATGGAAGAACGGGTATGGCGAGAAGAGCACGAAATCAACGAGATTTCGCTTGACGGCGAATGGATCGGTGGCGAGGTTGATTCGGAATGGATCGCCTCAAAAATCACCAACGAAGAGAAAGAGTTCGAGGAAGAAGAAGCAGCGTGATCATTGACCCGAGAAGGCAGCGACGGCCTCGTGGATCTCGCTCTCCAGCATGTTCCGTTTTTGGCTCTTCGCCACTTCAAACAGATGGGCGACCAAGTCATCGTTCGCCTCAATACCGTTTTGTTCAAGCCACCAAATGATGTTCGAGCGCCCGGACATGTGACCGATACGAATGACCTGTTTGAGACCGAAATCACCCGCAGGAACACCGGAATACACCCGGTCGGCCAGCCAGTGGTCGCCCTTTCGCATGGCTTTGATGACCGCCGAGGCGTGAACGCCCGTTCCGGTTTCAAAGGCGTCGTTCCCAAACACGGGGTAGTTTCGAGGCAGAGGGACCTCGATGTATTCGTTGGCCTTTTGCATGTAGGTGTCGAGCAAGGTGAGGTCGTTGTCAATGACGCCCATGAGTTTGAGATTCACCAGCGTTTGGTCAAGAGGTGCGTTCCCTGCGCGTTCACCAACACCAAGGGCGGTTCCGTGAATAACGTCGGCGCCCGCCTCAACGGCAGCGATGTTGTTGGCAACGCCCAAACCACGGTCTTGGTGGCCGTGCCAGTTGACCTCGATGTCTTGGCGTTGATACCCAGCGTCTTTGATGACCTCTTCGTCAATGAACGAGAGGAGTTTCTTGACCCCGTTGGGAGTGACGTGGCCGCACGTATCACAAACGCAGAGGCGGCGAACGCCCAATTCCATTGCTCGTTGGTAGATCATTTTGACATCTTCAGGGTTGGAACGGGTCGTGTCCTCCGTAACGAACATGACCGGAACATCGTTATCAACGGCGTAGGAGACGGCGGCTTCCATGGTTGTGATCAACTTCTCCATCGTCCACCCTTCGGTGTATTGGCGAATGGGACTGGTGCCCAAGAATGCGGAAGCTTGGATTTCCATTTCGTGTTTGGCTTGCATTTCGACGAGCGGTTCAATGTCCCCCATCAAGGTACGAACAGCGGCGCCAGGGCGGATGCTGTAATCGTTGTCGTTGATGTGACTCAGCATCGCATCGATGTGGTTTCGGTGAAAAGGCCCTGCTCCTGGGAGGCCCAAGTCGACTTTTTGCAAGCCGAGTTTTTCCATGTACCCCAACAATTCGATTTTTTGTTCGATGCTGGGATTGCGTGCGCTTGGACTTTGCAGACCGTCTCGCAGCGTTTCATCGTCAAACCAAACACCGTGAGGATGGTTGGAGGGGTTTCGGTTAATGTCGTAATCCACAACGTTCCAATCGTAAATCAATGACCGTTCGTCCAAGAAACTCACCTGCGGAAGAAGAAACCCCTCGCAAGTTTGGAGAACACGCCCCCCCGTTTGAATGCGTCGCTTCTCCGCCCTTGCAAACAACGAGGCCGCTGCCCGCCCTCACTCTTCTTCATCGCCTGCAAGAAGAGCATCAACTTCGTCATCACCCTCGTCCAAGAGCGAGGCGGAAACTCGGGATGAGAAGATGATCTCATCGGTAAATCCGCCTTTTTCCTTGTCCCTGAACTCCATGACGCGCGTTCCTCGCGTGGCTTTTCCGGTGGTTTCTTTTGTTTGATCGACTCGGATACGAATCATCATGCCGGATTTGGTCAGCAAGAAGAGATGGTCGTTCAAATCTGGAACGGTTCGGACGCTGATGATGCTGTCTGCATGCTCTTCGTCAAGTTTCATCGTTCGCACCCCTTTCGCACCCGGGCGAGTGATTCTGTAACCGTCCGTTGTGAATTTGGTCTCACCGTCTTCGTTGGTTTTCACGTTGCCCTCGGCGTCGGTGTCGGGTATTCGGTCACCCGACCCCAGCACGCTCCGCTTGGCCATGCCGTACTTCGAAATGGTCAGGATGTATTCCTCAGCCTCCAGCATAGCGACCATGCCGGCGACCATGCCTCCTCCGGAGCCCTTCCTGTCGGCCACTTTGATACCGTATACACCGCCCGAAACTCGGCCTGAAGCACGGATATCGCCGCAGCTAAAGCGGCAGGCATACCCCGTGGTTGAGATCATGACGATGTTGTGCTCGTTGGTCGCTGAGCGGACGTTGACCAGCGAATCACCTTCGATTTTGAAACGAAGCGCGTATTTTCCGTTCCGGTTGATGCGGACGTATTCCGAAAGGGCGGTTTTCTTGATCAAACCGAGTTTCGTTGCGAACATCAGGTAGTGGTCGTCGGGCTCCTCGAGCAACTCCCTAGAGAGGGGAAGAATGCTGACGATGTTTTCGTCCTCACGCAAACTCTCGAGCAGGTTTCGGATGTGACTTCCTCGCGACTGTCGGCTTCCAAGCGGCGTTTCCCACGCTTTGAGGCCGTAGACACGCCCCTGGTCGGTGAAGATGAGCAAACGGTCCTTGCTGAAACAGGTGGTGATGAGTTGAGGGGTGTCCTCGGTCTTGGTCGTGACCCCCTTGAGGCCACGTCCACCACGATTTTGCGTTCGGAAGGTTTCAACCGGCATGTGACGAATGTAATTGTCTTCGCTCAACGTGATCACGATGGCCCGTTCTTGAATGAGGTCTTCCCGGTCCATCGAAAGCGGCATCGGGTCGATCATCGAACGACGTTCGTCTCCATGGCGGTCAACCAATTCGGCCAATTCATCCTTCAAAATATGAAGCCGGCGTGGACGGGATGACAAGATATCTTGCAAGTCAGCAATCACCAACTGAAGTTCGTCAAATTCATCCTGAACCTTGGTCACGTCAAGCCTGCTCAGCTGGTACAAACGGCGTTCGGCAATGGCTTTGGCTTGGGCTTCGCTGAAATCAAAGGGGGTGATACCGGCCATCGTCTCGTCGCCCCGGAGAACCGATTCAAATTGTTCTCGGCTTGAACTCGCTTTGCCGACGGCAACGACATCGTCGATGCGATCTTGGGCTTTGACCAACCCCTCGAGAATGTGCGCTCTGGCTTCGGCCTTTTCCAGATTGAAGACCGCCCGTCGTTCGATCACGTCCTCACGATGGGAGACGTAGGTGTGGAGCATCGTGGACAGGTTCAACAACACCGGTCGACCGTCGAGAATGCCCATCATGTTTGCAGAGTACGATTCTTGCAAACGGCTTGATTTGAAGAGTTGATTGAGAACAGCGTGCGGGTCGGCGTTGTTTTTGACCTCGATGACCACCCGAATGCCTTCCTTGGAGGATTCGTCCCGGATATCTCGGATGCCAACCACAACTTCCTTGTTGACGAGGTCGGCGATTTGGACCAGCATGTCGGCTTTCTTGACTTGATAGGGGATTTCGTGCACCACGATCCGTTTTCCATGCTCATCATCGAGGACATCGCATTTCGAACGAACATGGAAACGGCCCTTTCCGGTTGCGTACATGTCGACGATGCCGTCGATGCCGTAGATGGTCGCACCGGTCGGGAAATCCGGTCCTTGGATGTGCTTCATGTACTCTTCTATAGCGATGTTTGGCCGGCCTTTGGTACCGTTCTCCAGGATGGTGTCGACGTGAAGGTTCACGGCACCCGCAACCTCCGTAAGGTTGTGAGGAGGGATGCGGGTGGCCATACCGACCGCAATCCCGTCGCTTCCGTTCAACAACAGGTTGGGAAGCCGTGCAGGAAGCACCGTCGGTTCGTTTTCAGAATCATCAAAGTTCGGTTGGAAATTAACCGTGTTTTTGTTGATGTCCTCGAGCATGTGCTTTGCAATACGATCGAGCCGACTTTCCGTGTATCGCATCGCTGCAGGCGGGTCGCCATCGATGGAACCAAAGTTCCCCTGGCCGTCAACCAACGGATAACGGAGGGAGAATTCTTGGGCCATTCGGACCATGGTGTCGTAGATGGACTGGTCGCCGTGCGGGTGGTATTTCCCCATCACTTCTCCAACGGAACGGGCCGATTTGCTGAACTTCTTGTCCGAGGTGTGACCACCCTCGAACATGCCGTAGAGAACGCGGCGGTGAACCGGTTTGAGACCGTCCCGTGCATCGGGCAAGGCGCGCCCAATGATGACCGACATGGCGTAGTTGATGTAGGAATTTTTCATCTCGGTGTTCAACGAATGGTTGAGGATGGTTTCCCCCGAGGCGGAGGTTTCGGCGTCGTCGTTGTTGGTTTCGTCCTCAGATGTCAAGATTGGTCACCTCCTTGGCGTGGCGTTCAATGAACGCACGACGCTCGGGCACATCTTCGCCCATCAGCGTCTCAAACATACGGTTCGTTTCTTCGGCCTCACGAACCGTGACCTTGAGCATGGTTCGGGTTTCGGGGTTCATGGTCGTCTCCCAAAGCTGCTCGGGGTTCATTTCGCCGAGACCTTTGTACCGTTGAACGCCGATCTTGGCGTTCTCGTTATCGCCTTTGAGCTCGCCGATGATACCGTCTCGTTCTTCGTCGCTGAAGGCGTAACGGTTGACCTTCCCTTTGCTCAACTGATAGAGCGGAGGCTGGGCGATGTAAACGTGGCCCCCCTCGATGGCCGGCCGCATGAATCGCCAGAGGAAGGTCAGCATGAGGGTGCGAATGTGGGCGCCGTCAACGTCAGCGTCCGTCATGATGATGAGTTTGCTGTAACGGAGTTTTTCCGTATCAAACGCACCTTCGTCCTCTGCGTTGTTTCCAACGCCTGCTCCGAATGCCCGAATCATGGTTTGAATCTCCTGGTTTTGGAACACCTTTGCGACGTTGTGCATTTGGCGTTCAACGTTCAAAATCTTCCCTCGGAGCGGCAGAATGGCTTGGGTGCGACGGTCTCGCCCCGTTTTTGCTGAACCGCCTGCTGAGTCGCCTTCAACGAGGTAGATTTCGCACTCATTGGGGTCTCGGGACTGGCAGTCTGCAAGCTTCCCGGGAAGGCCACCGCCTTCGAGAACCCCTTTTCTTCGCGTCAAGTCGCGTGCCTTGCGGGCGGCTTCACGGGCTTTCGAGGCCAAGAGGGCTTTGTCGACGATTAGCTTTCCAACCGAAGGATTCTCTTCAAAATACTCGTTCAATTTCTCGTAAACAACCGTTTGCACGATGCCGGCGACCTCGCTGCTCACGAGTTTGTCCTTCGTTTGCGAAGAAAATGAGGGGTCTGGATGCTTCACGCTCACGATGGCGGCGAGGCCTTCACGAACGTCATCGCCCGATAATCCACCGGATTTGAGCATGTTTTTCGATTTGGCATACCCGTTGATGGAACTCGTCAACGCCGTCCGCAGTCCGGAAAGGTGAGTCCCCCCGTCCCGATTTCGGATAATGTTGGTGTAACAGTAGATGTTTTCACTGAACGCATCGGACCACTGGAGCGAGAGTTCAACCGTGACCGGGCCTTTCTCAATCTCTTTTTCTCCTTGGATGAGAATCGGTTCGGGGTGAAGGGTTTCTCGACGCCCGTTGATCTGTTTGACAAATTCCGAAATGCCGCCCTCGTAGTGGTGTTCAACAGCGTGCGGCTCGTCGGTTCGCTCATCAACGATGATGATTCTCAATCCGGCGTTCAGGAAGGATGTTTCCTTGAGGCGACTGTCGATCACGTCAAAGTCGAACTCGAGGATGTTGGTGAAAATGGTTCGGTCGGGTTTGAAGGAGATGGTCGTGCCGGTGTCGTTGCAGGTTCCGATTTGCTCGAGGTCGGTAACTCGCGCGCCGGCTTCGAAACGTTGCTTGTAGATCTTGCCGCCGCGATGGATGACGACGTCCATCCATTCCGAGACGGCGTTGACCGCTGAGACGCCGACGCCGTGGAGTCCACCGCTCACTTTGTAGGAGTTGTTGTCGAATTTTCCGCCTGCGTGAAGTTTGGTCATGATGACTTCCGCGGCTGAAATGCCAAACTCCTCGTGGGTATCGACGGGGATGCCGCGCCCGTAGTCTCGCACGGAGAGTGAATGGTCGGGATGCAGCGTTACCTCAACGACATTGTTGTATCCGGCGAGGTGCTCGTCTACCGAGTTGTCGACGACTTCCCAAATGCAGTGATGAAGGGCGGAGCCGTCGTGCGGGTCGCCGAGGTACATACCGGGTCGTTTTCGAACGGCTTCCAAGCCTTCCAGGACCTGAATGCTGTCTGCGCCATAATCGTCGGACATTGAATCACCAAATGGAGGGTTGTGGGCGCTTTGAAAACGGAGAACTGCGGGGCGATTCAGGCCGTTGGGAACGCTTCGACCTCCTACGGTTTTCATACCTCCCGACAGGGTATAAACATACCCCTGTTGAACCGACAAAAAACGCGTGATTGCGACGAAGTTTGGCCACCTCAGAGACGGTTTTTGAACCCTATTGGCGTTCATGGCTTGACCGCATCACCTGCGGCCTTGCCCCACACCACCTCAGGCGTGAGCGTTAAGAGGAGAGGGCAGGTGGCCGAGCCATGACTGGACCGAAAGTGTGCGTTTCCCTTGACGGTACGACCGTGAAAGCGATGGCTGACGAAGCTGCACGTGCCAACCTTGCAGGTGCCGACATGGTCGAAGTGCGCTTTGACCGCCTCTATCTCAAGAAACCCGAACCCGTTGAGGTGGAGGACGAAGAAGGCGAGATCAAGCGAGTGATGGCTCCCGAAGAGGAATGGCCGGTACGAGAAGAAAGCGAAGTCGACGTGGACGAAGCGATTTCCGCCCTCAAGGAAAGCATCCCGCTACCGGTGGTGTTCACCGTCCGACCAAGCGAAGAAGGCGGCTACTTCCCCGGTGACGAAAAGACACGCATCGCTATTCTCGAGAAAGCCATTGCCTCCGGCGTTAGCCGCATTGACTTGGAACTCTCCATCGACGAAAAGCAACGCTCTGCCTTGCTCTCGCAAGCCGAAGAAGGCAACGTCAGCGTCATCTCGTCGATTCACAACACCACGACCACACCTTCTGCGGAAGAACTGGTCAAGATGGTCGAAGAAAACGCCAATGAAGGGCAGATTTTCAAATTCTGCGGCACCGTGAACGACCACCAAGACGCCCTCCAAATCATTGAAGCAAGTTATGAACTGCGAAACTCCAAGCTCGCCTTTTCCCTGATGGCGCTCGGCAACGGCGGCGACTGGACCCGCCTTCACGCACCGGTCTTGGGCCAAGACCTCGTGTATGCCACGCTCCGTTCAGAATACAAACTCTCCAACAAGGGCCTTGTGAACGTTCGGGACTTGAAGAACGCCTGGACGCTGCTTGAGTATTGATTCCTTAGCCATCGTCCCCTGAGCCCACCTGCTCGAGGTGAGGGACGGAGGTTGACGACGACAACGTCGATGTGTCCGCTCCGCCCAAACCCGCTTCCATGTAACGCTTGTTGAGCACGACGGGGACGATGATCAGCGTGGCAAAAATACCCAGCAGCACCAAGGGCACCGTCCAAGGAGGGAAAAGCACCGAACGGGATTCGGCGATGACGGTAACTTCGGCGAGAACCACCGTCCCGGGAGCAGGCGCATCGGTGTCATGGGTGTTGTTCCACGTATCGATGACGAGGTAGAAATCCTGCCAGTCATCGCTACCGAACAACGAACTGTAGACTTCAGGGCCGTCAAGACTCACGGAGAAGGTGGCGCTGGAGCGGCTTTCGTACTGGTGAACATCGCGATAACTCTGCCAGCCCGTGGGGTCAAAACTGCGCCATTCAGGTGGGATGTTGCTCAAATCCATATCCCCCTGGTCACTGAAGGCCGCATCCCACATCCACCACCCACCGTGGACCATTTGGTACACGTTTTCGTAGCGGTTGTATTGCGATTCCGTCATCAAATAAACATCGGCGTCCACGGGCTGGGTGTCGTTGCCGACAAGGGAAGAGAGGGTCACGCAAAACGTGGTTCGGTGCGAGCTGGATAGATTCAATCGCAGAGCCCCGACGCTGTCGTTGCCGACCTCCATCGTGATGTAATGACCTTTGGTAAAGAGGTCGAGGGCGGGCAGAGGCCACGACGGATTGTACATCCAATATTCCTCGGGGTGAAGCGCGTCGTTCGATGCAACCGAGGTCCCGCTTGAGGGGCGTTTTTCAACGTCCTCGATCCAAACATCGTCTTCGTAGTACGGTTCGTTCCATGAAGAAAAGGGGACGAGCGCATGCCGTTGGACGGTTTCGTTCCAAACCGGGCTCTCGATGGAACCCTCGCACCCTGTTGCCGCTTGGGCGGACGGCAGGCCACCCCCCCCTCCAGCGAAGAGTGGGAGCAAGAGGACCCCAAGAAGCACGTACGAAAGGCACCTCATGGATTCACCAACCTCAACGAATACTTGGAGGTTATAGGAGATTGCTCAACGACGGCGCAACGGCCGAACATAACCGCTGTCGTCGCTGCGTCGTTCGTCCTTTGAGAGAATCTTCGGTGCTGGAGGCGGTTGGTGGTGATCCATCCCGAGCAATCCACCCTGAGATTCAACGTGTTCAATGTCCGAATAGGTCTCCGCAGCCTCCTTGGCCTCTTCCTCGAGTTGGGTTGGTTCTCGCATGACCAGCCATCCCAGAATAAGGGCGACCACGATCAGCGCCACGAAGGTGGCCAATTCGGAGCCCGCATCAGCAATCCAAGACTTCCATTCTTCGGCGCTAAACTCCGAGAGTGAAGGTGGACCCTCGGGCTCCGGAACGATTTCGATGTCTCGAGTGAGGTCCGAACATTGACCCATGCCGTCGCAAACTTCCACGAGAACAGTGTAATATCCCGTCATGTCCCAAGTATTGATGGCTCGGGTGGTTGAGCCGGCAACGGGGAGCACCCAGTCGTCATCCAAGACGCCGTTTCCGTCTTCATCCGTTTCGATGTCGAAATCCCAACGAACGGTAAGATCGGTGACAATTCGCTCGTCCCGCTCGGTAATGGAGCCGTCCTCAACATCGAGGTCTCGGTAAATCTCCATCGTTGACCCGGCTTCCATGTCGGAAACCTCGGCGCTAAACGAGGCCGATGATTCGGAAAACACGGTTTCTGGGACGAAAATCTCGGTCACGCTCGGTGGATGGTCAACGACCACCGTGAAACTCGACCGGGTGACATCGCCCGTGCCGAAGGCATCCCGCACCGTTAACGAAACGGTGTAAGTTCCCGGGAGGGTGTAGGCGTGCCAAGGAGATGCGCTGTGGTCAAGGGGGGTGGCGTCACCGAAATCCCACGTGTATTCAACCAAGCCGTTCCAGTCTGGAGATTCTGTTTCAAAGGGAAGGTACTTTCCTTCGAATTGGCGATCACCGTCCCGAGTACCTGCGGAGTCGAAGTACAGCAAACGATGAGGTGCCGTGACGGCGGCCCCGTCCTCGTTGAATGTGTGCGACCAAGCATCGGGAAGGGAGCCTTCGGGGAACACGGTTGAAGTCGTGATCAGCTCGCCTTCCAGCCAACCGTCAAGGATCCTGACGTTGACGATGGGCAACGGATTGGTGATGCGAACCGTCATGGTTCGAGCAAAACTCTGCTCTCCCTGCTTGTCGGTCACCACCAACGTCACCGTGTGAATGCCTGGAGTGGTGAAGGAGTGAGTGACTTGAGGTCGGTCGCCAAAGGTACCGTCGGAGAACGTCCAATTCCAAACTTCAATGTCGCTTGAATCGCCAACGAGCCCGTCGGGATCTTGGCTGTCAAGCCCGTCGAACACGTACGCCGTATCGACCTCTCCGTCTTCTTCACGGAAGTCGATCTCTCGAGAACCCATCGCTGAGAGGGTACGAACATCAAACGTCGCCACCGGGAGTTGGTTCATGACCACGATGTTGAGCATCGTCGTAGCATCGCTTCCATCGTCATCGGTAACGGTCAGGAAGACGGTTTTGTTCCCGGGTGTATCCCAGGCGACAAGGGGGTTTGAGGACGTGCTGGAGATGGTCGAGAAATCATCACCTCGTTCAGGCATGCCGGTGCCGAGACGCACGCCGTCGGTGAACGTCCAGTCGTAGGAGACGATTTCTCCGTCGTCGTCTTCGAAAACATCGGGAAGCACCAGCGTGGTGTAGGTCATCGTTGTCATCGTTTCAGCATAAATCTGCACAGGGATTCGGTTGTTGATGTGGACGAGGATGGTTTTGACGGCGGAATTGATGCCGTCAGAGACCGTGAGCGTGAGGTTGAACGTGATGTTCTCACCGTTGATGTCGTCCCACTCGTGTTGTTGGGCGTAGACGCCTTGCCCGCCGCTGCTGGTCCCGTCGCCCCAATCCCATTGGAAATCAAGGAACTCCAAGGGAACGTTGTCTGCCGTGCGGCCGGCTGAAAAGAGCACGCGTTGTCCGGTGAGCAGGGTAAGTTCCTGGTCAATGACCACGTTGTTCACCGTGATGATCGGAACGGGTTGGGAGTCATCAGAGACGTTGATGGAGAGAACCTGCGTTTCCGACCACGAACCGCCCTGGTCTTGAACCCTCAGCGTGGCGTTGTACGAACCGACATCGGTGTAGGAGCGCATTGGGGATTTGAGGTTGGACGAACCGTTATCGCCAAACACCCAAGCGTACGCCGTTGGCGCATCGAGATAGGGGAGACTGTTGTTGTCCACGGATAGGCCCCAAGCATCAAAGCCGCCACCAAGGAACTGGATGTTTTCCCACGTTTGAACGTCGTTCATCGAAACCGTGCCGTTGGCGACAGGCTTCATGTTGTTGAGAACCTGAGGCGATGTCTGGAGCGTATCGACCACGTCCCCAAGCATGTCTTTCATCACCATGGAAAAGGTGTATTGGTCGTTGAGTGGGGCGGTGAAATAAACGGACCCGGGAACATCAACACCTCCACCAGCAGCGATGCGATCCGTGATGCTGTCAACGACGTTTCCGGCGTTGTCTCGGACATGAATCTCAACGTCAAGGTCTTCGAAGAAAGCGTTGGAAAGGACGCCGTAGTTGATGTTCACCGTATCGTCGAGCCCGTCGCCGTCGCGGTCGGAGAGGACGGTGTTGTTCAGCGAGATGGTGGCCGGTGAGGTGATTCGTGCGGCCTCAACATCGACGATACCCGTCGGATAGGAAGGACCACAGGAGGTGTAATCGCAATCCGCCACCGTGCTCGCATACCAGGTGATGACCCAAACTTCGTCGGTGAGGTTCCCAAATCCTGGAACAAGTCCAGTAGCGACGTTGTTGACAAAATTCAACTCGCTCACCGACCAACGTCCGTCGGTTGTCGCTTTCGTCACCACAACGCCCTCAAATTGGCTCTTGTCCGCCGTGAGGCGAAGCGTAAGCGGTGCGGGGGAGGCGCTTCCCGGGGTGAATTTGAACGAGCGAATCCCCCATCCCTCAAGCGTGTTGCCGGTCGACGACCATGGGGCAGACCAGTCGCTGTTGGATTCCGTGGCTTGAGCACGGCAGAACGCCCCTCCAGTGCAGACAGGGTTCAAATCGAGGTTCGGGAAACCGTAGATCCCCTGGTCGGAATCCAAGGTCACGGCGACGCTAAAGTTCGCAAAGGCTTCGTTCATGGTTCGGCCCAAGAGGCCGACTTGTCCTGCTTGGGGCGAGAGGAGGAGGTTTTCAACGCCCCGTCCGCCCGTGGCGGAATCCTGAACCAGTTGCCGAACAGCCGGTCCGCCACCCAAATGTTCTGCGAGATACATCGTGAAGAGGTATCCTGCGCCGTAGTCCGCAATGCGTTGATTCCACCAGCGAACCGATTGCTCGGGTGAGCCCGTCCAAGCGTTCACGTGACCTCTCAGCGTCGAATCGGCACCGAAGCAGAGGTAAATCGCTACGTCAGCGTTTCCTTCATCAATCCACAGATTCTCGTACGGGTCGAGGGCGTTGTGCAACAGGTGTTCAAGTTCGTGAGCGAGGATGGATTTCCCCCAACTAAGGGTGATGTCAGCAAAGTCGACGAACACCGCCTCTCGGGAACTTGCGAACGACGGGGCAAAGTAGCCGCCGGTGTTGTAGGCGCCGTCGATGTCGTAGATGATGATCTGCACCTGACAGTTGTTGTCAACGTCCGGAGGAGCGAGCCCACGACCGTCTTGGTAATCCTTGCCGTAATAGGTCGTCATCGTGGGGTAGATGGTGGAGTCCCAGGTGCTTGCGAGGTTGTTCAGGACCGTGGAGGAGAGCGTTCGCCCGCTTTGAACGATGAAGGCCACGCTGGTGGTGGTTTTCGCAACATATGCCGAGATTTGTCCGCCGGCGGTGTTCACCGTCAAACTGTCCCCGACCGAATGAGGCGTGCACGCCCGGCCGCCGGAACGGCCCAAGGAGGGCTCAACCACCATTTCTTCGACGCCCGGACGGCCGGCATCAATCCATGCTTGACGCATGAAGGAGGTGGCGGAAACCACGGGCTCTTCTTCGTGAATAAACAGATACTCACTCCCTGTACTGGGGTCGAATTCGTCAAGGTCACCGATGACGAGACCACCGGCGTCGTAGGTCGGCGAGGAGGCGGATTCACGCTCGCCTTCTGCGCTGGCGCTGAGCGTGAAAGGAAGGGTGGTGGAAAGGACCATCATCGCCACAAAGAAAATCGCAAGACTAGAACGCCGTTCCGACAATTGAATCACCGTTGAGAAACGCAAGACAGGTTTCTAATTTGACGAAGCGAAAGGAGGTATTTAAGAGTCCGTGGTGGAGGCATCACCATGCATCAACGCAACCGCCCTCGTTTCCAACGAAAGCGGGCGACGGTGCTCTTCGTGCTCGCCTTAGCCTTGGCTCCGCTGAGCGGGGCCGAGGAACCGGCCGTCGCATGGCCGACGGATAGCGATCCACTCTGCGAACGAGTCGACGAACTGCTGTTCAACGGAAGCCAAGCAAACGCCACGGTGCAATGGCAGGTTTCGCTCGGACCTCGCGTGCCTGAATCAAACGCTTCGCTGGCCTTTCGGGAACACGTCAACGCAACCCTCTCCCAAGCGGGTTGGCAGGTCCAACAGACGGTTCACGAACGACACGGGATGAACCTGACCAACATCGAGGCTCGGTGGACGGCCCCCGGCTCACAGGGGCGACAAGTGGTCCTGGCAGCCCATTACGACTCCAGAAACATCGCCGACAAAGACCTCAACGAAACAAACCGGAGTCTTCCGGTGCCCGGAGCGAACGACGGCGCAAGCGGCGTGGCGGTTTTGCTCGAGTTGGCGACGATCGTTCCCGGCCTGAACTTATCGTACGACGTTGTCCTCTTCCTCAACGACGCCGAAGACCAAAATCAAAACTTCACGGTGGGCGCAGAGGCGTGGGCAGAAAATCTCTCCACGGAGGAAATTGCGAACACCGAGGCCTTTGTGTTGTTGGACATGGTCGGCGATGCTCACCTTCAACTTCGCAACATCAACCCCGGTAACGAGACCCTAAAAGAGCGAACGGTGCGCCTTGCTGAAGCCTTGGGCCTGGTTGCCGACACGAACGACTGCAACGGAGCGGCTGGACTTGACATCGTGCAATACGATATCGAAGTCGGCGTGCTTGACGACCATTACCACACCCATGTCCGCAACATTCCGAGCATCGACATCATGGACCCTGAATACGGAGAACCGACGCCCTATTCATTCGGCAGTCTATGGCACACCATGGAAGACACGCCCGACAAAGTCAGTGCGACCTCACTCGAGCAGGTCGGTCGCTTGGTGGAATTGGGTCTGCGAACCGGTGCGTTCGTGGGCATCGTCACGAGCGAAGATTCAACCGAACCTCACCAAGAAGAGCCATCGCCCCCTCCAAGCGACGAAGAGGAGGTTGAGGGCGGCGGAAACCCGAGGATGGCGATGGCAGGATTGGCGACGCTGATCATCGTCAGCTTCGGCCTCTTGTTGCTCGAAACCAGCAGGAAAGGATGAGGAACATGCGCGGGAAACATGGAAAGAGGTCATATCCGCGCATGGTATCGTCGCGCTAGGAGGGGAATGCATGGACGAAGACCGTGAACAGCGCATGCTCGCCCTTCGCGAACGTGTCAAGGCAAAAAAAACAGCAAACCTCACCGGACAAGTCACCGTTGAAGCCGAAGCGGGAGAAGAAGAGCTCGTAGTCTCTCAAACCCTCGTTGAGGCCGAACAAGCGAACGACGAGTGGATGGAAATGCTCGATCGGGATGCTGACCGCTGGCGGAACCTCGCTGCGACGCTGATTCTTCTCGGGAGCATTTTGGGCATCATCAGCGGCGCACTCATTCTCCAAGGCAACCCCAGCGAATTGCTGAACACCTCTCTTTTTGCTGAACAAGAATCCGTTGACATCTCGGGAACAGCACTTGAGGACGTTGACGGCTCTGGCGTCGAGGGCGTCACGGTTCAGTTGCTTGAAGAAGGTTCGAGGATCTTGCTTCAGGAAGCCGTGACGGACCAATTTGGCCATTACACGATGGACAACGTAAAACAAGATATTCACGTCATCGTCTTCTCCAAAACCGGTTACGAAACCGTGGAAAGGACCTTCCTCCCGGACAACGTCGGTTTGGATCCCGTCACGATGAAACCCGGAGAGGGTACTCGGTACGAGAACAACGAACAACGCGTTGATGGATGGACCTTGGACAACGCCGTGGCGCTCTCAAGCGCCATCGGCCTCATTACGGTTATCGCTGCGTTGTTCGGCATCCAATCGGCGGTTGAAATACGACGAGGAAAGCACTACCGACGAAGCCAATACCTTGCTGGCTTGGCGTTGTTCAGCCGTGGACTCATCATCGTAGGGCCTGCGCTCATCCTGTTTGGAATGGTGATCAACGTCTTCGCAAGAGACGACTTTGAAGACCGTCGAGAGGACTGAACATGTACCTGATCTCGGTCGAGGGGGGAGACGGCTCCGGAAAAGGCGAAGCCGCACGAATCCTTGGCGAATTGCTTGCTGAGTTTCCCTTTCCCGAGGTCGTCATGACGCACGAACCTCGTCGCCACAGTGAATTGGGGAAATTGGCCCTCGCATCGGTCAAACTCGGTAACAAAACCCCGCTCGAAGAAGCGGGTCTCTTTGCCGCCGACCGATTGGACCATTCCCACACCTTCATTCGACCGCATCTTCAGCGGGGAGCGGTCGTGGTCTCGGACCGGAATATCCACTCCTCGCTCATCTACCAGGGCGTTGTCGGCGACTTGGGCGTTGAACAGGTGGCGAGCATGAACGCTGCCGCCATGATTCCCGACCTCGTGTTTTGGATTGATTGCGACCCCGAGAAAGCCATGAAACGAATCCGTTCGGGAACGCTGAGAATGACCAGCCAGAAGCAAGAATATTTTGAGACGGAAGAGATTCAAACCACGATTCGTCAGGGCTTTCACGAGCTTTTCGCCGAGGGGAGCACGGTTCCGGCTCCTTTCCACCAGTGCACCGTGGTCGGCCCGATCATGAACGAAGGGGGATTGGATGAACTCAAGAGCAAATTGAGAAGGGAGCTGCGACGATTCTTCAATCGAAAACCGGCCCCGTTAAACACCGATTTGGATCTTGTTGACCGAAATCTGCTGAACGGATTGGTACACGATGTCAAAAAACAACGACGCCTTCCCGGAGCGCCCCAAGAACGTACCGCCATTCATATCGGATGGCTCGGGGGCAAATCGCCAGCACAATGGATGCAGGATGCCGAGGACAACTGGCCCACGGCGTCCGCTCAAGACAACGACGTTCCGGCGACCCCAATGGCGCATTCTTGCTGGTCCATTCTCGGCACCCTTTCCTTGATGGTGGGTTCGAGCGAAGTTCCTCGCCTCCATGCCTCCCTCGGGCCCGTGAGAATGGTGACCCAACGTCACACACAACGGCTCATCAAGTGGCTTCTGGTGGAAAATTGGGTTCACAAGCAGCAAAATCACACGCCGTTTACCGATGCACAACTGTTCAAACTTCGGGATGAACGGCTTGGTTTCGCCCGCTTAACGCTCGCCATGTGGCCGTTGCGCTCCTCGCTTGCAAGCTGGCGGAGGGCGAACCCCACCGCTCCTTGGGAGGGGGCTCTAAGCGACGTGTTTTCCACCGCAGACGGGAAGGAAATAGCTCCTGCGCTCACCAAGGCTGCAAGCGACATCAGCCACCGCTTGGCCATCTTGACAAGCGGTCACGAAGGGTGCCCGCTTCCGACCACCCCAGCCGAACTTGAGGTGTGGTGGTCGATGCCACCACCGACTCATTCCTCGTCCTGATCATTGGCCTCGCGTTTTGCGAGCACAAAGGTAGCATTGCCCGGCAAAAGAACCTGCCCTGCCCCGAGGAAGGCTTGGGCTCGTGCCGAGAACATCCCGCACAGCAACACCCCTAGACCGAAGCCGAAGGGGATACCCGTGAGCACGCGTTTCAGGTTCGTTGATTCATACGAGGTCAGCAATTGGAGAAATCCGTCGAAGATCAACGGCATGCAAAGAAGCAAACCGCAAGCCAACCAAACCAACGTCCTTCGATTTTTTTCGTAGGTCGTTTTCAACCAAGCATCCGGAAAGAGGGAGAGGCACGTATCGCGAACCGTCCAGCGATTCCAACCCCTCCGTGAGAAGACCACGCCCCCGACAAAAAGACCCATGAAAATCCCGATATCGCGGGTGCAGACAGGAAGTTGGTTGTTGTTTACTTCCCAGGAACGTTCGTGTTTCTGGTGGCAGTTCAAATCCCCAAACCCGTAGATGAGGGCAGCGTACGGATTGATTTCACCCCACGCCAACTGCCCGTGATCGTGCTGCTTGTCATCTTCATGCGTGTGTGCAGGGACGGGTTCGTTCCCGCTTGAGCCCCAGCCCTCCGTGCCCAAGTAATCGATGGCGTTGGCGCGCGCCCCCAAGCTGGTAACCGTGCCCGGATCGAGGGTAAGGGGTGCAACAAAAAACGAGAGCAGGAAAAAACCGCAAACCGCCATCACCCATCGGCCCACCTTTGCTTCAGCGTTACGGTGGTCCAAGCCGTTGGGCTCCATGGCGGTGTTTGGGTACGGAATGACTTGATTCTTTGCCCGACCAGCCAAGACTTCAATGCTTGAGGAGCCTTCCCCCGCTTCATGGTCGTCGACCCACCCCCTCGTGTTGGTCTGGTCACCGGCCTGCAAGCCGGGGGCTTCATCGGGTTGTTCCTCGGCTTCTCCCTTGCCGTGGTCTCGGCCCTCACCCAACCGGACGAACTGATGCAGTTGGTTGAATTCATGTGCATCACGCCGCTGGTTTGCGCTGTTTTCCTCGGTCCGATGTTGGCGTGGCGGCGTGCACCTCCACCGCCCCCCGCCGACCCGTTGGAAGCGGTTCGAGCGGTGCTGGAACCGTACAACGAAGGGCAAGGAAAATGGAGGGCGTTAAGCCATGTGCGCAGCGATGGACGAAACGTCCGCATCGACCTGCACAATTCAACGCAAGCCTTGGCCATCGTCGCTGCGACGTTGCCTTTCGCAGAAGAGGTCCCCGTGAAATACATCGTTGGACGGGGTGAGGCAAGAAGCCGTGAGCCAACGCTCCGCCCCAAGGTCCTCGCCCACATCGAAGGGCGAGTTGAATTGCACCGTCGGCGCCGAACCTCTTCAACCATCGAAGTCATGCCGCCTTCGATCATCGAACACATGGAGGCGACCCACCGGATGCATCGCCGACTGTTCTACCTGCTCCCCATCATCCTGTTCTTTGCAT
>JAURDA010000039.1 GCA_030828165.1 Candidatus Poseidonia sp. | reverse complement strand
CCAATAAACACGATGTTGCGGTGTGGCTTGCTTCTATCTTCCCATTGTGAACCCATGGTAATCGCTCCTTAGCAAGCCGTCCGAAAAGTATCCCATATATCAAGAGCGCGATGAGCAACACCGGCTGTTTGATGCGGAAAAGTGGGTCAATTACTCCGCATCAAGGATTTCGCCGTCCTGGCCAATCCGGTACAAACGCAGGGTACTGGTGGACCCCCGCATCGCCAACGGGCTGCCGGAAATCGCCACCACACGGTCACCGGGCTCAATGCGTTTCTGAATGACGAGCTGTTCCACGGCTTCACGCATCGTTTTCGAGCCGCGCTCGTGTTCCTTGGAGAGAATGGTGTCAACGCCTGGGAGCATGCAGGTGCGGCGCAGCGCACGCAGTCGATCGCTGACGGCGGTGACCGGGATGTTGGGTCGGTAGCCCGAAACCAAACGAGGGGCGGTTCCGTGCTGGGTGGCCACCACGATGCGAGCTGCACCGGATTCGTTGGCGAGTTCGACCCCGGCGTGAGCAACGGCGCGGGTTGAACGGAATCGCGCAAGCGCGTTGGGCCGCAAATCGTGGCTGCTGAGCCCTTGTTCGGTGGCTTGGGCTATTTTGGCCATCGTTTGAACGGCCTCGAGCGGATACTTTCCAGAGGCCGTTTCACCCGAGAGCATCACCCCGGTCGCTCCATGGCGAATCGCCGTGGACACGTCGCTCACTTCAGCGCGGGTCGGGCGGGGTTGAAGCGTCATCGAATCGAGCATCTGCGTGGCCACCACGGCGGGCATTCCGCGTTCGAGCGCCTTGTCGATGATGCGTTGTTGAACCACGGGGACGTTTTCCAGCGGGATCTCGACGCCGAGGTCCCCGCGAGCAACCATCACCGCATCAGCGGTATCGAGAATGCTGTCCAAGTTCTCAAGGGCTGCTGGGTGCTCGATCTTCGCCAACACCGGGACATGCATCGAGGCAGCCTTCACGGCGTCCTTCGCCGGGAGCAGGTCCGAGGCGGTGCGAACATAACTTACGGCGATGTAATCGGCGCCGTTCTCAAGCGCATGTTGGATGGCACGCTCGTCCTTGACACCGATGGCCGGCAGGTCGACCAAGGTCCCGGGGACGTTGACGCCTTTTCGACTGCTGATGGGCCCCCCGTCCTCCACGCGGCAGTGGACGACACCGTTCGCTGTGCCCGGGGTTGAGGTCACGGTCAGGCGAATCAACCCGTCAGCGAGCAAAACGGGGTCCCCGGGATTCAATTCGCTGGACAAACCGCCGTATTGAACCGGAAAGCGGTGACCATCGGTCGTGTCCATATGGGCCACGCCGCAGTGAAGTTCGATTTCGCTCCCGTCTTGCAGCATGGCCGCTTCAGGGAAGGTTCCGAGGCGAAGTTTCGGACCGGGCAGGTCGGCCATGATGCACGTGGGTCGCCCGGTTTCATCCTCGATGTCCCGAATCAAGCGATACAGTTCCGTCTTCTCCTCGGGTTCACCGTGCGAGTAATTCAGGCGGCAAACGTCCATGCCCGCCTCAAGGAGGGCTTTGATGGATGCTCGGTCGTCGCACGAAGGCCCAATGGTGGCGATGATTCGGGTCCTTCGCATGGGTGAAACCCCCGCTTCACTTGTAGTAAAGGCGGATGACGAATTGGTCGATGACGAAATCGTTGACGCGGTCGTTTTGAATCGTCATGGTCCATTCCCCGTCGCCGTAGGTGGAATCCGTGTCGGAAAAGAGGTAACTTGAGAGGCGCAGGTGGACGCAGTCTTGGTCGCTGTCGCACGCACCGTCGTCCCGTGCGTCTCGGTCAACCTTGGTGGTGTTGTCGGCTTCCTCGTCCTCTTCGTTGTAGGCGAAAATATCGATTTCACTGCGGCAGTTGTTGGCTCCGGGAAGCGAGGTGCAGTCCTCGTCCTCCTTGGGGTACTCCAACTCCATTTGGGCTTTCACGATGGTGTTGCCCGTTGTTTTGTCGTAGTGGATCATGGTATCGAATTCCAGCGTAGCGGGGTTCCCGCTGGTGTTGCCACCGATTTCGAAATCGTTCCAGTACCCCGCATAGTTCACAATGACTTTGATGGTGGCGCTGTCGGTCATTTCGACGTTGTTGGTCACGGTCAGGCCGATTTCGTATTCACCGGGCTCAACGTTTGACCATTGGACGGTCTCGCCGACCAAATCGTCGTCGTTTTCGCTGTCGCCGTCGTTGTCTTTGTCGTCGTTCAAGTTGAGGTCCCAGTGGTAGCCGTCGGTCGGAATGTATTGCGAAGAGGCCGCACCCGCCGTCGAGGCCGAGGCGTCAAGTTCGATGGTGATGGTCTCGGTCACGCTTCGGTCGGTCATCGATTTGTCGCGAGCGCAAATCCAGACCAGTATGTAGCGGTCCTCGTTGATGGTCTCGTCCTCGCAATCTTCGTTGTCCGTATACTGCGTGATTTCGGCCTTGGGGGGCTCGGCGCTTTCAGCGTAGACAACGACATCTCGCGTTTGTTCTGCGGTCGTGGTGCCGTCGGAAACTTCCAACTTGACCTGATAGGTTTTGGCCTCGTCAAAGGACCACGAGGCCGTCCGGCCCGTGGCGTCGATGTCGATGGAACCCTCCGCATCGAAATTCCAGCGGTAGGTGAGCGAGCCGTCGCCTGGGGTGGAGTCCGAGGCGTCGAAGGTAACGGTGGTGCCCGATTTAATGTTCTTCGAAGGGCTGAATTTGAACACGGCGAGGACGTCTTCGGCGTCGGAACCACCGTCGTCCTCGAAAATGCATCCTGCAAGGGAGGACATCACCATCAGGCAAGCCATGAGCAGGGTCACGGAGAAGCGGGCCATGGGTTACGGTGGTGGCTCGGTTTTCAAAAGGGCTTCCTCAAGAAGTCACGTTCCAAACGAAAACAGCGTCCTTTGCCGGTTGCCCGCCATGAGGTCCTTGGCGTTCCAATCGAAGATTTCGGTGATTCGTCCCACGGCGGCAGCCAAACGCTCGGCGTAGAACAACCCGTCGTAGGTGACTTCGCCACCATCGCCCTCGGTGTCCAGCCACGGAGCCACCTCCATCGGCCTCTTTTTTGCGTCCGTGACAAGGAAGGAGACTTTCATTCCCGATGTGAAGCCCAAGCCAAGTTCAATACGTTGCTTAGCAACCCGCACCTGCGCCATGCTGTTGGGGTTGGTGTAGTCCTTGTGAAAATCGACGTCGTCCGCTGATTTCACCGGGGTTCGCAAGACTCGGCCTTTGCAGGACTTGGCCAGGACCACCTCGCTTGGAGGAACCGTGCATTGCTTGAGTGCACGGACCCGCTCCCGCGCATACTCCACCAATTGGTCGCCTTGGTCAGCCAAAGCGAAGCGAAACACCTGTCGCATGGTGCTGGTCAAGTAGGGGAACGAATCGGTGCGTTGGGTCTCGTAACCTCGAATCAACATCTCTTCGGCAGGCCAGACAACGTTGCCGATGTACCGTTTTTTGGCTCCGTGACTGAAGAAGACGGAAAGGCCTTTTTCAAATTCCAGAACGGCGGCATCTTTGCTGTAGCGTTGAGCCAACTTGGTCCCGAAGGCGACCATCTCCTCCACCGCTGCGAGGTGCGCATCGCGCTTTTCCAAAGCAGCGGTGTCCCCTTTCTCAACGGCTTCCCGTTCGTCATCGCTGAGCATACGAGGGGCGTTTGCGTCGATGGGACACCGAACGAAGATGGAATCCGTGTCCGAATACACAACGCCGTGGCCTTCTGCTTCCACGGCAGCGATGATGGTCTTGATGTTTTGACGGGCCCATGCCGTGATGGACGAGCCGAGGTCGCGGTGGGTAAAACGATAGAAGCCGCTTGCAAAAACCCCGTAGAAGGAATTCATGAGGATTTTCACAGCGTATTGCATGGCGTCATGAAAACCAACCGCAAGCTCATCGCTCTCGTTTTTCGCCGCACGCAAGGCCGCTTTGTGTTCGTCCCGCTGCGCCATCAAATCCTCGAGCAGAAACGGCACCAGCCCTTTCCGTTCGTCCTGATGGCGAAACACCACTTCGGTTGGGGAGCGATGAACGTTGTCGGGTTGCTCGACATCGTCCAGTGACCCCTCAAGGCGCGTCGTGTAGCAGATGTTGTGGCCGATCATGATGGAGGGGTACATGCTCTTGAAATCAAGAACGGCAATCCAAGGATGCAAGCCCTTCTCAACGTCGTGAACGTACCCTCCGGTGATTTGCCCTTCTTTGGCTTCCGCAGAACCGGTGAGGGGGACCGCAACCTGCTGTTGGTCAGCCAAACGAATGACGAGGGAATCGATCAGTTGGCTTGTGCTTCCGTTCGCAGCGGTCTCGAAGGGGACCTTGGCGACGGCAGCCACGGCCTCTTTGCGTCGAACGGCTTGAATGGCCTGCAAGATGTCCAACGGCAATTCAGCATCTCGAACGCAGTAGGTCAACACCTCTTCAGGACGGGCGGCCCACTCTTCGTCCATCTTTGAGGCATCCACGTCCATTTTGTGCTTGGCTTCGTCGTCGGGAAAGAGCAAGGTGGCGACGAAAGAGAGCGTCTCCCTTCGAGGGTTCAGCGCTTGGCGTGCCTGCCACCACGTGTCCATGATGACGCGTCCCGCAAGGTTCCAGGCACGGTTGCTCTGGCGTTTGGGGAGCAGAGCATCTCGCTGCCGTTTGAGTTCGGTCTCCAAGGGCGGTGCTCGCCCCCAACCAAACAAGGCGATGCTGCCTTCAGAACCTCGCCCTCGCTGAAGGATGTTGGTTCGGTCAGCAAGTCGAGGCAGGTCAAAGTTGTCGATGTTGTATCCCGTGATGATGTCGGGGTCGTGCTCGAGAACGGTGGCGGTCAACGCCTCAAGAATTTCGGGCTCCGTGCCCGTGTAGGGGATTGAGTGTCGCTTTCCTGACCCCAGGTCTTCGATGCAGGCCGCTGCACAAAGCACGGTCTCGTGCTCAATGCTCGTTTCCAAATCGAAGGACAAGATGCGGTAAGGGACCTGAAACGGCGGGGTTGGTTCCAAACGGTCAACGGAGGTCACCACGGTCACGTCAACGGCGTATCGGCCGCCTCCACCCGCATCGAGCACGCTTGGTTTGAGCAAGGGGCCGTCGGCGTTGCGTTCGTCGACCACCTCGCCTGAAAACGCCACGTGAGCACCGAGATCGGCGTCCAAAAACAAGCGGTTGACAAACGGAATATCGCCCGAAAAAACCTGCCAGGATTGGGATTTAAGGGCTTTTCGAAGCGCAGGGACGTGGAAGGGTTGCTCAACTTCAACGGTCCAAACCGGTCGTTGTCCCAACATGGTCCATTTGACCTCAGGGCCCCGGATGTCAGCGACGTGGTCCATCGTCGCCACGCTTCGGAGGCGATCCTTGAGAAACGGAGCAATCTCGTCCTCAACTTTCCATTGACCGATGGGTGCGATTTCAAACGTCGGACGAAGTCCGTGAACGAGCAGGCAGACCGAACGCCCGTCGTCCATCCGACCGAACAGTTCGATGACCGTCCGAGGGGCAGTATCTTCGCCCGCTCGGTCCGAAAGCGAACGGTACCGTCCGCTGACCACGCCCATTCGCCCGTTCATCGCCACACCCCCTGCTGCCTTGAGGCTTGGACCCCATTAGAACCCATCTGTGATGGAATTTGGGGCGTCGGTTAAACGGATTCTTCATCACAAAAAATGGGAGAGGAAGGCTTGAAAGCCTCATTCCAATCGCTCTTAGTGAGGGAGCGTTAAATCATGGATGAGTCGTTTGATTGGGACAGCCTCACGTTTTCCCTCACCCCAACCGAGACCATGTACATCACGACCACCGAGGGCGATGAACCGTGGATGCCGGGCGAACTCCAACCGTACGGCGACATCCCGATGTCACCCGCTGCAGGGGTGCTCAACTACGGCCAAGGCTTGTTTGAAGGGATGAAGGCGTTTCGCACCTCGGCAAACCGCATCGTGTTCTTTCGACCCGAAGAGAACGCACGCCGCATGCAGCGAGGTGCTGACCGCCTGAAGATGCCTCCGGTTCCCGAATCCATTTTCGTTGATGCGGTCGAGCAAGTCGTCGCCGCCAATCAGCACTGGGTGCCCCCCACCGGAAAAGGCGCCATGTACGTCCGTCCGTTGCTGATGGGAAGCGGGCCTGTCCTCGGTGTCAAACCTGCCCCCTCCTACACCTTCCTCATCTACGTCACCCCGGTTGGACCGTACTTCAAAGGCGGCATGAACGCCATCGACCTGTTGATTTCAGAACACCACCATCGCGCCGCACCGGGCGGCTCGGGCGGTGTCAAAGCCATCGGCAACTATGCTCCGGGCATGAAACCGAGCAAGGAAGCCAAAGAACAGGGGTACGCCGAAGTGATTTACCTCGATGCAGAAACGCACTCGGCGATCGAAGAAGTCGGTGCTGCGAACTTCTTCTGCATCAAAGACAAGGTGCTCTACACGCCCAAATTGACCGGCACCATCCTGCCCGGAATCACCCGAGACTCCATCATCCAACTGGCTCGCCACCAAGGCTACGAGGTCGTGGAAGACAACGTGCTAGCCGATTTCGCCGTCCAGGCCGACGAGGCGTTTTGCTGCGGAACGGCCGCCGTGATTTCACCCATCGGATCCATCACCCACAACGGGGTCAAATCGGTGTACGGAGACGGAACACCTGGAAGGATCACGAAGGAACTCTACAACCTCTTGACCGGGATTCAAAACGAGACCGAAGAGGACGTCTTCGGATGGCTTCACCCGTTGCCCTGAAGGCGACGAAGGGCGAACGCGAAGGCCAACGTCATCGCCGTCCACGACATTGGGAGAAACGGCGTGTCCTCTGATACGGGTGGGGCTTCGGGCTCGGGCGCTTGTTCGGTGGCCGGTTCAACCACGATTTCACCCACCATACCGACCGATTCGTGCGGTTCGCAGACGAAAGCGTAGGTCCCGTTCATGCCTCGCTCAAAGGTGAACGAGAAGTCAACGGCACGCTCGGGCTCGCCCGTGTCAAAAACACCGTTTTCCTCGACGGCGTTGTGAGGCAGGGCTTGACCGCTCCAGAAGAAGCGCACCGTGTCGCCTTCGGTGACGGTAACGGACGAAGGAGAGAACCGAAGGTTCGTGCTGTCCACCGAGATCACGGTCGTCTCGCCGCTTTGTGCTGGTTGTGCGGCAAGGTCGCCTTGCAGGAGCAGAAGGAGGGCCGCGACGAAGAGCGCCTTGGCAGGGTTCATGGATATAAAAATCCGGCCGGAGTTATCAAAGCCTGTTTGAACGCTTCACTTCTTTTTGAAGCCCGAGCGCTTTTTGAAACTGGAACGTTGTTGGGTGTTTTTTCGCTGCGAACGGGCTCGGCGGTCCCCGGTTTTGGGGCCTCGTGCAGTCGCCGCCTCGGTGGCCTTGCGCTCGTCGCGTTGCATCTGACGCCATTGGCCTCCGATGAGTTGCAACACCTCTTCTTTCGAACCGGCTCCGATGGCCTCCTTTGCGCCGGAAGCCGACACCCACAGCCGCCCTTCGCGACCGTGAGGACGACGAGGATGTGAGGTGGATTCCTCTCGCTTGATCTTCCGAAGACCGACTTCCCGTGCGGCCATGAAGAGACCTTCCAAATCGGGTTTTACAACGGCGGCGTCCTTTGGGACACGGCGACCGCCTCGCCGAGAGAGTTTGAGGTCAAAGTAGCCGGGCCAAACGCAAATTCGGTCCGGATTGTGGTCCATGGTCTCGCCTCAACGGACGCTCACGCCGAACCGTCTTGAAGCCGTCGCTCGGCCTCACTTGATGAGCACGCCGTTGATGACGCCGTCCTTGCCGGGGCGGGACGTGATGCGAACGCGGCCTTTGTCGGTCTCGATGATGGCCCCTTTGACGAGGATGTTTCGTCGAACGTAGTTGGGGTCGGAAGCGTTTTCGACCACGCTGTGAATCGAACCCAAGGTGGTTTTGCCGGTCTTGGTGTCGTTGATGCTGACTTGGTTGGCCGCCATCACGCGGACCATGGTATTGCCACCGGCCTTGCGGTAGATCTTCCGCTTGGGCTCGCCAACGAGCGCAAATTGCTTCTCCGTTGAGATTTCAGTGGCTCGCTTGCCTCGGGCCTGTACCTTGCGTCCACCGGTGGGTTTGCGTCGGGAAATACCGTGCCATTGAGCCATACGAGAGCCTCCTGCGTCGCCACCGACCAGCACGCGCTATATGAAAGCAACCCTCAGTCACAGCGCGAGTCGATTTCGGAGAGGAGGTCTCCTTTTCCGTTCGTGATGCGGGCCACGAAGGTGTCCCCGGGAAGCAAGCGGCCCACGCCTTCAGGGGTTCCGGTGAACAAGAGGTGACCGCCTTCAACCGGCGCCCATGCTTGCAAAGCGGCGATTTGTTGAGCAGGGGTGACCGACATCTCGTGCAGAGGCGTGGATTGACGCACCTCACCGTTGACGGCCAAGGAGAGATGCAACCCCTGTGCGGGGTCGACCAAAGCGTCCCAGCCTGAGGTCCACGCATGCCAGTCACCCACGACGGCGCTTGCGCGGAAGCACTTCGCCTTGGCCCACGGAAGCTGATCGGCGCGAAGGGTGCTCTGCGCAGCGCGGTCGGTCAAGTCCAGACCCACAGCGACGGCCTCGGGTTGGAGATCGTCGCCCAACCGAACCACGCATTCCACCTCGTGGTGAACTTCACCCGGATGTTGCGTGACGGGAAGGGGGCCCTCGCGGTGCAAGCAGGAGGCGGGCTTGACGAAAATGATGGGTTCGACCGCCGGAGCGTTGCCGAGTTCTCTGGCGTGTTTTGCGAAGGTTCGGATGGTGCACCACATGGCCATGGCTTGCGCATCTCGCCTTCCCACATCAAGAGCGCGATGCCGAAGAATGAAAGCCAAACGCCCCCTCTCCCGGCCATGGGCAACGAATGGAGCATTCGAAAACGGCGGCCGGTGCGTCGCAAAAACATCGCCCCGTTGCTCAAGCGCCTCGAAGCCGACTTGGAATTGGATCTCAACGTGGACGGGGCGTTTCTCGAAATGGCGGAATACGGCCCGTGGACGGTGGTCTTTGTCGACCGCGTTCCGTTGGTGGTCGAAGTTCCAAGTGAAAACGACGAGCGTTTTGTGTTTCTGACTTTGCGCGGGTTTCTCTCCCATCTTGACGCTTTGAAGTGGGTTGAAGTCGACCACGGAGCGATTCCGTTTTTGATGAACGGCGCCGATTGCATGGTCGCCGGCGTCCACGGCGCCGAGCCCTCCGTGGTGGAAGGCGATCTGGTGTGGATTCGCGACATGACCCACAAGCGTCCGCTGGCCCTCGGTTGGGCCTTGAGCGAGGCCGAGTCCCTTGTTGAGAACACCAAAGGCAAGGGCATCAAGACCGTTCATTGGGTCGGTGACGATTTGTGGGAAATGGAATGAAGCAGCCAGCCCCGCGCGAACACTAAAGAGGGAGCGGCGCCCATTTCCTCGTATGAAGCGCAGCCTTGCTCTGCTGACGATGATGGTTGTAATCACCGCCATGGGGCAATCAGCGGTGGCAGCGGGGGCTGAAGGCGGCGAGGACGTGAACCCTGAAGAGGACGTGCCCTTCTCGGTCCTCGAACGAACAACGCCGTCCCAAGACGGTGTGAAATGGATCCTCTCGGTTGAACTTGCCGATGCCGCTAAGGAGAACGGCACCACGCTCGCCCTCACGACCCAAATTTGCCTGAACAGCGGGGTTTGCGACCCGCCCGTGACCCACGATGCGACCGTGGAAAACGGGGTTTACACCATGTCGCTCAGTCCACCTGAAGACCATTCCTACGTCAACTGGCGAGTCAAAGCAACCTACGATGACGAGAGCACCGAAAACTTCCCCGACGCCGACTGGTACAAGACGTGGTCAACCTGCTACTATCAGGAGGGTGGATACGGTGGCGAACACGCGGACGGTGACGGCTGCGATGTCCCCGGTGCTGGGGAGGCCGAGGAATCCTTGCCTGCCTTGAGCACCCTCGTCGCCGTTGGTGCGGTTGGCGTTGCCGCTGTAGCCTTCGTGGTGCGGCGTCGCTGAATCAAACCGCCACGTGATGTTCAACGAGGCGTTCAACAAACCGACGCTGCTCCGCCGTCCACATCGTGAGGGTGACCGATACTTCGGAGCGATCGTCAGCCAGTTCGGGGCGCAGAAAACCGCTCCCGTGCAAATCGCTGAGGACCAACGGTAGGTGGTCGCCGCTGGCCTTGAACAGACAGCCGTTTTCGGTGGCTTTCGCTGTGCCAAACGGAAACTGAACGCCGGCTTTGTTTTCGTTGCACTTCACACCGCCGGCTGTGAGAAAGCGCTTCAAGGCCGCAAGCAAGGCCTCGCCATCGCTGCTGGCGCCGTCATCCACGCCACCGTAGGCCGAAAGGAAGCCGAGTTCGGTCTCGTTTTGTTCCATCAAGTGGTCCAAACCCCGCCGATCGTCCGTCATGCTCAGGCCTCCGTCGACAGTTTCGTCCAACCGATGAGGCGTCCATCGGTAGCGTCCACGAGCAAAGAAAAGCGGTGGTTGAGGCCGTTGTCGTCCCATTGACGTTGAACGTCAAGCGTCGTTGCCCCGCTGTTGTCAAGCAGGTCGCCGAAGTCCAATCCAAAGCCGGTTCCCGGAACGACCACAAGATAACCGACGGTGGTCTCGGGGTGGAAACCGGACGAGGTGAACAGCCCGTCATCACCGGTGAGGGCAGGGAACCGTTGGGCGTCCATGACCCTCGATTCGAGGTCGTGCACCGGCAGGGCGGAGGGAATGGCCTCGCGGTCGTAGGTGATGGAATCGTCGTACGCGCCCTTGGCGATGAAGTCACAAACGAGGTCGTCGGCGCTTCTGCCGCTAACACCAAAGTGCAACCATCCTGCGGTGCTGTCGGTCGCCACCCACGAAAGGTTCCATTCCGTGATGCTGCCGTTAAGAGCGTTCACCGCCCGCCAAACATAGCCGCCGTTGTCCAAGGCCGAGGTCGCTCCGGAGGCCACGCTGTTGAACTCGGACAAACATTCCATGGCGAGGTCAAGAGGATGGGAGCGAAGGGTTGAGTTGTCGGGCATGTGGGTTGCATCGACTCCCCAACTTGAGAGTTCGTCCTCGTCCGGGTCGAGTTCGTTGGACTCCGGCCGGTTATCGTAGGCTTTCCCGAGTTCAATCGCTTTCACCCCCCGGGTGAGGGTGGTTCGCTCGAAGGAGTGATGCAATTCCAGTTCGCCTTCCGGCAGGAGGGCTTCGACACCCGCTTGCTGCCACCCTGCACAATCGCTTTGGGAAGCCTCGCTGCTGCTGATGGCGATGTCCACCGACTGACGAGCCGCCCAAGGGCTCTCGGCGTCCAACCAGAGGTTCATGTTGGCGTAGCCAAGACACAAATCACGAACGTCGCGATGGGTCGCCGTCACCTTCCACATGTTGGTTGAGCCAACTTTTTCTGAGCCGGTCACGCGCCACTCCCATCCCGAACTCGTGCCCGAGGCATCGGTGGTGATGAAGGCGTTTCCAAAGAAGTCGGCCAATTCCACCGGGGCGACGACGATGCCCAGGCCCGGAGAGAAATCCTCCAAACCGCCCAAGAGGCCGCCGATACCGTAGGTGAAGGCCGTTCCGCTGGTGGTGCCGTCGCTGTTGGTCAGCATCCCGTCAAGTTGCGTAGCCAGTGTCACGCGCTCCCGCAACTCCTTCCACGTCGTCAGCGTTAACTCGGCGTTCCCGGAGGTCCCTTCGCTGAAGTCGTTGCACTTTTGGTTGGTTTTCTTGTGACCAAAGATGTCGAATTGAGAGAGTTCCATGGCGTTGGTGCTTTCCACGGCCAGCCACGAAAGGCCTTGACCGCCTTTCACCTCAACCGCACCCAGTCGGTCGTCGGTCCGTTGCGTGAACAATTCCGTGGATGCCCCCTCGGTGATGGAGGCTTCACTTTGGCCTTGGAAAAGCAAGCGAACCTTGCAGTAGTCCGGGGGATCCTCAAGTTGGTCGGTGATGAGGGACACGTATTCACCGGTGGCGACCAAGGTACCGCTCGTGCTCTCTTCGTAGCCGTCGTAGGCGCCGTTGATTTGGTAGCCCATCGTGTCTCCGTACCGAAGCGCATCGGCGGTGAACGGATCGAGTTGATTGTTGACGTAATACCACCCGCCGGCGCCGAGGATCACCAACGTCAGCAACACGGCCACCGTTTGGGGACGGCGCACCATTTCGCGCAGGGTGGTCGGTGAACTTCCCGTCGCCTTCTGCACCGAAGACGAGGGGCCCTTGCTTTCTGCAGAGCCTTCGGAGGGGGCAGGTGCCTTCGGCTTATGCTCGCTCGAGGGTTCATCGTCGTCAACCAGGTCGGCTTCAAGGATTTCAGCCTCAAGGACGTCGTCGTCCTCGGCAGGGGGGGAGGACGCTGCTTCTTTGCTGCTTGAAGGCGGTTTGGATTCGACCTTGGCGGGCGAGGGCGTGAGGGTGTCCTCATCTTCCAAGGAAAGCATCACCGGTTCGGACGACGGCTCCGTCGCTTCTTCGTGGGCTTCGGGCTCAGCATCGTCCTGTCCAGCATCGTCCTCGTCGTGAACGACTTCCTTGCCGTCTGCGGTGGATTGGAAGGTGGCGGTTGAATCGTCAAAGACCTCAATCCCGAGCGTTTCGTTGTCCACGCCCGCTTCCATCAAGCGCTGAAGCAACTCGTCCTTCTTGCCCGTGGCAGGCACGTCGTTGAGGACACAGAGCGCCTTGAGTTTCGCCACCGTGAGATTGGTGGTCGGGACGTCATCCATGGTCTTGCCTCGCTAAACCGTAGGCTCGGACCCTTTCAAAGATGGCCTTCATTTGCAGCGAATTTCACCCAAATGCGTGCTCTTTGTTCCCGTTCAGCCTTGGTAGGCTTCGTAGCCGCCATCGGCGTTCTGAACGTAGACCGTCTGGTCGTAGGTTCCGTCGGGCATCTTTCGGAAGAAGTACCCGTTTTCGGCAGGCTCATACGTGGCCTCGTCCGATGGAGCAGCAGACGGTTCCGCCGCTTCTGGCGGCGTGGCTGGAGCGGGGGAGGGAGGAGCCTCGTTGTCGATGGACTCGGGGGGCTCTCCGGCTTCGCCATCGGCTGGACCCTCAGGAGGTCCGCCCGGCCCGCTTGACGGAGGTGCGCCCGTTGGGCCCGCCATGATTCGGGCTTGGCTGGCTTCACTGAGCACCTTGGCTTCGGTGCTCTCGGCTTCGCCTTCCAAGATTTTACGCATGGCGGCACCGTGGCGCTGAGCGCCAACGAAAGCAAAGGCCGAAAGGGAAATACACGCGAATCCGAGGATGCCGCCGAAAAATTGGTTCGGGTAGAGTTTGCCTTCCACGCCCATGCCAATGTCACCCGTGTCGATGATTTCGCCCTCTGCATCGATGTAATAGGCCACCAAACAATAGTGACCGGGGTCGATGTTGAACTCAAAATCGTAGGTCCCTTCGGGCAACACTCGTTCGGTGCCCTCCTGGTATTGATACGCATGCGATTCACCCTCTTTGGCCTCGACCATCTTGTCCGAGAGCGAATAATCGGTGCAATCTTTCTGTTCAACCACGTAAACGGCGATGTTGATCGACGGCTCCGTAGGTGGGTTGGAAGCCGTCACGGTAAGGCGCATGGGGACGTCGAAGAGGTCCTCGCCCGCCAAGGGCAAACCCCAAACCAACCCCACGTCTTTTTCCGCGGTTTTGCTGAACTCGTCCAAGTCGGCCGAGAAGGGCATGGGGAAGAGGGCAAAGAAGAAGAAAATCGCCGCGACGCCGAGGTAGAGAAACACGTTCCAGCGAGCTTTTTTGAGGCGCTCTTGGCGCTCTTCGAGGGAGAGGTCTTCCATCAACTCGTCTTGGTCCTCATCAACGGCGAGGGCGCCCGCCGCATCAAGTTCCTCTTCGGTCATGAAAACGCGATGTCCTGCGAGCACTTCAAAGGCGCGACATGTTTTCCACCGTCCGATGACGACCGATGGTATGAAGAACATCGCCACGGGGCGGGGCGGTATGGCGCTTCGTTTGGCCGTTCTCAGCCGAGGGCCTCGCCTGTACAGCACACGGCGCATCGTTGAGGAGGCAAAAAAGCGGGGCTTGGAGGTCGAAGTATGCGACCCGATGAAGTTCTCGTTGGTCGTCAATAACGGCACGGTCGACGTGTTGCACAGAGGGCGCCATTTCACCCACGAAGCCGTTATCCCGCGAATCGGCCACTCGATCACCCAGCACGGCGTGGCCGTCCTGCGTCACATCGAACAACTGGGCATCTGGACCGCCAACACGGGTCAGGGCATTTTGCAAAGCCGGGACAAACTTCAGGCTTCCCAAATCCTCGCCCGAAACCGGATTCCGGTTCCCAAAACCGTCTACGTCCGCGACATTCTTGACGTTGAACAGGCGATTGAGACGGTGGGTGGACTTCCGGTGGTGGTCAAGGTCACGCAGGGCACGCAAGGCGACGGCGTTTTTCTTCGTCACACGGCCTTTGAAGTTCGAAATTTGGTGCAAGGCCTGTTGATGACGGGGAAATCCGTGCTCGTGCAAGAATACATCGCCGAGTCCCACGGAAAGGACATCCGCGCCCTCGTCGTGGGCGACGAAGTCGTCGCTTGCATGCGACGGCGCGCCCGAGGTCGAGAATTCCGCAGCAATTACCACCTCAACGGCACGGTGGAGAAGGTCGAGTTGCCCGAGGGGTACGCCGAAGCTGCTTGTCGGGCGGCGCGGGTGCTCGGACTCAACATCGCGGGCGTGGACCTGCTCGAAGGCAAGGACGGACCGCTCGTTCTCGAAGTCAATTCCTCACCCGGCTTGGAAGGCATTGAGAAAGCCAGTGGAGTCAACGTGGCAGGCGCGATTGTGGATTACGTCATGGACGACACGGCCTTTTCCGAGGTTGATATTGGTCAGTTGCTGCGAACGGTTCCCGGGTCTGGCGTGCTTTCGTTGCAAATGCGGAACCACCCCAAGATGGTTGGAAAGCGTCTGAGTGAAGTTTTCGCCTCCGTACCCGTCTTCGCCCTTTCCCGTGGCGATCGACTGGTGTGGAACCCCGACCCCGACCTTCAACTGCGCTACGATGATGTGTTGGTCTGTTACGGCGAATTGACCGAGCTGCGGTCATCGCTCCGGCAAGCCATGCTCGGTGTGCCCCGGGAAGCGCTCATGTTCGACGAAACAACGGAGCCGTCCGAAGGGTGAACACAACGGGGGCCCTTGTGGTTGCCCGTATACACAACCGTACCGACGTGCTCGCATACGAGCACAAGGGGACCCCTTGTGTATGATCGATACGCGTCCTGAAATTAGATTTATTCTACTCTCATTGGAATAATTCTAATGATTTATGTAGGGGTGGCATCGTGGACAAGTCATGGCGACCGAACAACAGATCGACCGAATCAAGTATCTGCGAGGTAATGGGCTATCACAGAAAGACATAGC
>JAURDA010000038.1 GCA_030828165.1 Candidatus Poseidonia sp. | reverse complement strand
CCGAAGAAGCACGCCTTGCCGAAGAAGCACGCCTTGCCGAAGAAGCGCGCTTGGCCGAGGAAGCCCGTTTGCAAGCAGAACTTGAGGCTGAAGCGGCAGCGAAACAAGCCTACTGGGAGGCCCAAGAAAACCTTCCGGGCGATGAGGCGAAAATCGTCCCCGACCTTCCATCAAACGCCGAAGCCTTGGCCACCGAGAACGCTTCCGAATCGTTGCTTCTGCCGAAGTTCATTGCCGGTGCTGTCCTGATTGTGGTCTTGGGTGCTCTCGTCGCCATGCTGCTTTGATGCAAAGCAAGTCATTTTGAGGCAAGGCTTCTTGGCTTGGACATGGCTCTTGATGTCGCTTCCGCCGCACCGGACTTTTCCTTGCAAAACGCAAACCTTGCACGAGGTGAAGCGACGTTGTCGTTTGACGACATCAAAGGGGCCTCAGGCACGGTGGTCGTGTTTGAATGCAACCATTGCCCCTACGTCGTGGCCAGCATTGACCGTATGAACGCCATGGCGGAACACTGCGCTTCGCTCGGTATCGGCTTCGTTGGTATCAATTCAAACGACCCCGTCGTGTATGAAAACGACTCTTTCGAACACATGGTCAAGCGGGCGGAGAAAGGCATGCCCTACCCCTATCTCCACGACGCAACGCAGGAAATTGCCCGTGCTTACGGAGCAAAACGGACGCCTGAATTTTTCCTATTTAACGCCAACCACCAACTTGTCTATCAAGGTCGGATGGACGACAGCCCTCGACATCCCGGTGAGGTCACGGTCAAGGATTTGGAGAACGCGATTGAGGCCATGCTTGCAGGAAGCGAGCCTGAGATCACCTACACCGAATCCATCGGTTGTTCTGTCAAATGGAAGGCGTGAATCATGACCGGTTGTCGGCGCCAATGCGACTGGGACGATGACATGGTCTGCCGGTCCTGCGGCATCGATTATTCACCGCCAAAAGGCGAAGAAGAGTGACGCTTAGTACTGTTCAAGCACGAGCTCCGTCGTCGTGCTTGCGATGTCGTTGGGTGCAGCCAACCACATTTTGTCAAGCAGAGCGCGCAACGCCATGGTGTCGTCGACGTGAACCAAAGCCACCAGATCGGTTTCTCCCGACACCTCGTAGACGATTTCAATGCCGTCCCATCCGGTGACTTCGGCAGCGAAGGAACCGATTTCTGAACCGGGGGCGACTTTGATGCGGACCAGAGCGGTCAAGCCGACGCCACCTTCTCGGATGGTGTAGCCTCGGATGGTCCCGTTTTCTTCCATGCTCCGGATGTGTGTGCGCACGGTACGTTCGCTGGCTCCGACTTCGGACGCGAGGTCAACGTAGGACATGCGTCCGTTTTTTCGAAGTTGGGCAAGGATGGCTCGGTCGATTTCGGCGATGCGGGGCATGGGAGGTGCTTCCTCGTGTGCTATTTCAAACCTTTCTCATCACTATTCGTGCTAAATCCGGACGAAAAGAACCAAATTTACAAAAAAACCTCCCGAAACTGGAAAAATCAACCCGGCGGAACCTGCAAATCGCGCTCGTGGGGTTCAAAAAGAAGCCACGCGGTGCTCATCGTATGCCCGAACAAGAGGTCGGCGGCGATGCCGGTTTGCACGGCTTCCTCGATGCGCTCAACGCCTGTGACCTTCTTCCAAGGCAACAAGAATGGTTCAATGTCGATGTCGCTGCGATGTTCGCATCCACGCCCATTCACTTCCACGAATTGGATCTTGACACTGGAAAATCACTTCTTTTTCTCAACGACTCGCTGACGCTTCTGTGCCCCCAAGAGCACGTTCTTCACCATTTCCCCCGCCATCTCATCCATTGTTTCGTTGATGACCGACGCCATCATGTGCTGATGGACGACGACCCGGTCTTCAGAGCCGAACTCTTTTCCATTTCGCCCCTTGAAGAACAACTTTGCTGGGTGGCCCAATCCGCCAACGAACACGATGTTCCAACCCTCCAATCCAAAATTGCGAAGTGGCTTGCTTGGCTCAACCGCTCTTGAAACGGCCCGTTTGATTCAAGTCCCCACCACGCTTGGCCGGAACGAGGACGTCAAATGTCAGGTCACATCTCGGGTTTGGATGCACGCATGGTCCTAGACAGCCGCGGCCAGCCAACGGTTGAGGTGGATTGCTTTGTTGACGGCATCCTGCTCGGGCGTGCGATCGTCCCGTCGGGAGCATCGACCGGGGCTTACGAAGCCTTGGAGCTGAGGGATGGCGAACAGGCACGCTACGGCGGCAAGGGCGTTTCCCAAGCGGTCAACAACGTTAAGGAGCAACTCGCCGAAGCCTTGGTCGGCCTTCCCGTTGACGAACAGCGCATGATCGACGAGGTCATGCTAGAACTTGACGGCACCCCCAACAAATCAAACCTTGGTGCAAATGCCATGCTTGGTGCTTCGATGGCTTGCCTTCACGCAGGAGCAGCCGTCCATGAATTGCCGTTGTGGAAATACGTCGGTGGCGTAGCCGGGGGCTTGATGCCCGTGCCCATGCTGAACATTTTGAACGGCGGTGCGCACGCTGCCTCCAACGTCGACGTTCAGGAATTCATGGTGATGCCCCACGGGTTTGATACGTTTGAGGAAGGTCTTCGCGCAGGCGTAGAGACCTATCACGCGTTGAAAACCGAATTGAAAAACGACGGATTGTTAGGCGGAATCGGGGATGAAGGCGGCTTTGCACCCAACCTTCCAACCAACGAGGACGGTCTGAAGTACATGGTTCGGGCCATCGAGGGAGCGGGGTACTCAACCGACGAGATCGGCATTGCGCTTGACGTTGCTTCCACCGAATTCCATGACGGTGAGCACTACCAGATGGAGGGCAAGAAGTTGACTTCCGACGATTTGGTTGAGATGTACGGGGGCTGGCTTGATACCTACCCGATTCTCTCCATTGAAGACGGTTTTAGCGAAGATGACTGGCGAGGCTGGTCCGCTTTTACCAAAGCCTATGGCCACCGCGTGCAAACCGTCGGTGACGACTTGTTTGTGACGCAGTCAGAGCGGCTGGCTCAGGGCATTGAATTGGGAGCGGCCAACGCCATGTTGGTCAAATTGAATCAGGTCGGGACGGTTTCTGAAACCCTGGAAGCCATGGACCTTGCCTCCTCTCACGGCATGAACAACGTCGTATCGCATCGTAGCGGCGAATCTGAAGACGTCACCATCGCCGATTTTGCTGTCGGCACGCGGGCGGGACAAATCAAGACCGGCGCCCCAGCGCGCTCCGACCGAGTTGCAAAGTACAACCAACTGCTCCGCATCGCCGAGGATGTTCGAGAGTACCGTTCTCCTTTCGCTTAAGGAAAAAACCGCGCCTTAAATACGGCCCGAGAAGCAACAAGGTCATGAAAGTACGAACCTTGTTTGTTCTCGCCTGCCTGATGATTGCCGCCGCCTCCGCTGGAGTTTCGGCAAACGAACCCGAAGATATTCCGGCCACCGCCGCCTCAACAGGAGAGCACGATTCGCTCGTTGCGGCTTTGGGCCACGCCGGCTTGGTTGAGGCGCTTCAAGCCAACGGGCCGTTCACGGTCTTTGCACCCACCGATGCGGCATTCGCCGCTGCGGGTATCGACCTCGCTGCGTTTGACAACGACGAGGCCAACGCCACTTTGAGCGACATTCTCCTCTACCACGTCACCGAGGGCGCCGTCGAGGCCGCCAGCGTAACCGACGGCCTCACGGTCACGATGCTCAACGGCGACAATGCCACCTTCACCGTCACCAACACGACCGTGAAGATCGGTGACGCCACCGTGACGACCGCCGACGTCACGGCGAGCAACGGCATTATTCACGTCATCGACACGGTGTTGATGCCTCCTGCCGATGAACCCGCTACCCCTCAAGGGCCGCCCGGGGAAATTTGCTACAACATTGAAACCCACACCATCGTGGTCGGTGCAGACCAAGCTGCTTGCGAGGCGTACATGTACGTCGAGGACTACGAAATCAACGGGGAAAACGTGACGGGTTGCTACAACACCGTCACCCACGCCCTCGCTAACACCTCGCAAACCGTTTGCGAGGGATACATGTGGGTGCCACCGGTGAACCTTGCCATGACGGCGGCTGCGACGACGGTTCACACCGCTCTGGTCGCCGCCCTCCAAACCGCTGATTTGGTCGACACGCTCAGTGCAAACGAGACCTTCACGGTCTTCGCCCCATCGGACGAGGCCTTTGCTGCTGCCGGGATTGATCTGTCCACGTTCGACACCGCCGAAGAAATCGCAACGCTCACGGACATCTTGCTCTACCACGTTGTCGCTGGTGAGACCCTGTCCACCGACCTTACCGAAGGAACGACCACCGTCACCGCGGCCAACGGCGATGCCTTGGACATCGTGGTCGATGCAGCGGGCGTTACCGTGGGCGGGGCAAGCGTCACCATCGCTGACGTGCCTGCATCCAACGGCGTCATTCATGTGATCGATGCTGTTCTCTTGCCTCCGGTCGAGGAAGCCCCCGGGCCCTTCGACGGCGTTGATTGCGCCGTTACGATTTCTGCCACCGAAACGGGCTATGCCTACACCGTTCCTTCCGTGACCATCGATGTGGGCCAAACCGTTTGTTGGTCCTGGGAAGACGCCGCCATGCCGCACAATGTGCGACAAGTCGACGGCCCAGCATCCTCCACTTACGTCGAGAACGGCGTCTACTCGGGTGTTCCAGATTCAACGGTTGCTTTCCATCACACCTTTACCGAAGACGAGAGTTTCTACTATGCTTGCGAGCCCCACATCGGGTTGAACATGTTTGGCGAAATCATCGTCGGTGAAGGCAGCCCTGCGCCTGCAGCCGAAGAAAGCACTTCGGACGACGCAGAGGACACGCCAGGCTTCCTCATGACGGCCGGCTTGGTGGCCCTTCTTGGTGCTGCTATGGTAGCCGGCCGCCGAGACCGGACCGCTTGAGTTCCGACGTGGTTGAATGTGGAAGCGTGCAGCGGCAACGCTGACCGTTGCTCTGTTCATCGGCGGCCTCCTTTGGTGGTCGATGGTACAGGGGTACACGAGCGAACTCGGTACGGACAACGTGGTTGAGGTCCTCATTGAGGATTCGTCCACGAATGGATCAGAGGACATGCTGGCGACGGCATCGTTTCAGGGCGACGCCGCAGAACCCCTTCTCTGGTCTTCGATTGAGATGGCGCTCGTGGTGAACGGGACCTCCTATCCGTGCGGATTTGGTCAACAATCCCTCCCTTCGGCGACCGATGCACCGATCCGGCCAACACTTGGGGCGGACGGACAGACCTTCACCACGATGGTCGATGCAACCAACGAAGAAGCGTTCACGTTTCTGTCGCTTCCAACTCAACGGGAAGGCAACGATTCCAACCACTCCCTCCGGTTTTCCTCAACGGATGTTTTCGTTGGGGAGGGGCATGGTTGGGTTTACCTTGAGGACATGGCGTTCAACGGATTCCGTTCAACTGAAAACATCACCTTCTCAACGGATACCGAAGAACGTCTTGAGTGGTACACCTACGATTTAAGCGTCCATCGGGTGACGCCTGTTCCCGGCATTTTTGTCTTCGAAATTGATGGTGCCCACTACAAGGTCAAGTTTGTCAGCTACTACAACGACGACGACGAGCGTCGCTACCCGACCATGCTCATCGCATCGGTCAACGGAAGCACGTTCCCTGCGCTTGAGGACCAGGAACTTGTTTCGCCAGCACCCTGTCTCCTTCGTGCAGGTGACGACGACCTCACGCATTGGAACGCCTCGGAAGTCGTTGAACTACGGGAACAAGGCGTCAACATCAGGAGCCACGACGAGCCCCTGACGTTGGTTATGGCGTACGAGGGCGTCGATGCCCGAATCGTTGAAATCACCTCCACCTCGCCGGAGGGTTAGATGCGTCGGCATGCGTTTCCGGTGGTGATGTTGCTCATCACCCTGCTTTTCACGCGTCAATTGTATCCGTACGTCTCAGGAAGTGAACCCACGGTGGTGGACGGCTACGTCGTGGACGAGGTCGCCAGCGGACTTGGTGGGCCGACGTGTTTGGTTTGGTCCGATGAAACCACCCTGCTGGTTTGCGACCGTGACGGCGAGCAAATTCTCTCCTTGAACCTCTTGACCGACGAGCGCACCTCGGTCCTCAGCGGTTTGGACCGACCTCACGGTTTGGCTTTGGACGGTCAAACGGCCTACGTTTCCGAGGCGGGAGCGTTGAGTTCCTACACCGTCGAAGAGGACGGAACCTTCGCCAATCGCACCGTGCTCGTCGAAGGCATCCCCTTCAGGAACCATCAAACCAACGCCGTGACCCTCCTCCCCAACGGCACCTTGCTCTGGCACAGCGGCTCGACGTGCAACATATGCGACGAGAACGACCCTCGCAACGCTGCCCTGCTCTGGGTCAACGCAAGTACGGGTGAACACGGTGTACTCGCCAGTGGTGTTCGCAATTCCTTTGACGGCGTTTGGGTCGGCGGTCACGGGTATTTCTTCACCGATAACGGGCGTGATTGGGAGGGCGATCACCCTCCAGAGGAACTGAACCATTTGAAACCGGGAGCATCCTACGGCTGGCCCGACGATGACCCCGAACATCCGGTCCCTGAAGGCAGCGAAGCCCCCATCGGGACGTGGACCCCTCACACTTCCATGAACGGCATTGACCTTCGCCCGCCAACATCCGCCCTCCCCGGGTTGGACCCTTCAGAAGGTTTCACCCTCTACGCCACGGTTTACGGCTCCTGGAACACATTGCTGCCTCAAGGGCATGAAATTCTTCGCATCGATGTCCATCCGGGTGACCAAGAAGGGACGTACACGACCGACATCAGCCGCTTTGCATGGGACGCTGGAACACCGTTGCCGCTGGTCTTCCATCCGGACGGGACCTTGTACTACGCAACGTTTGGGAACGGGGGCTCGTTGTACTCCATTACGGCCGTGTAACCTCAATCAGGCCAACCGTAGCGCCAGTTGTTCCAGCGACTCTTCGGGCCGTTGCAGGCTGCGAATGTAGCGGGGAACGGTGTGCTCCGAGGACCGGAGGTCCTGAAGGTCGCCGCACCACTCAAGCGCCGTTACAGGAGGTTGGCGGTCTTCTTGCGTGGATTCAACCGACCAAACCGAACATCCACTCTCGTCTTCATCGCTGATTTGCAAATACCACGGGCCCTGCTTCGTGGGGGCCTCGGCTTTCAGGTGGTGGCGGAGGATGAAGCGAACGATGCAGTCGTCAACGATGTGCAAGATGCCAGCGTCGTTGAGCATCTCGAGCACTTCTTCATGTTCAGAGCCGGGCTGAAACCACAGCAGGGGCATTTGGCTTGCATCGTACCGCAAAACCAGTTCCCGCACAGCCGCCTTGGCACGGTCGGGCGCGAGGAAAAACACCACGATTTCCGGTACAATCCCCACCTCCAAGGTCGGTCGGACGGGCCAGCCCAGAATGCTGCCACCCGCATCTACAGGATGGACGGGCACCAACCTCCATCCTCGTCCGTCAAGGTCGTGGAAAGCTTGGTGAGCAGGGCGATCGGCCTTCATGCCCGCCCCCAGTATGTGGATGCTCTTCGCCGTTCGAACCGTTTCCAAAACGGCGGGGTGGGCGTCCCGAAGCATGGTACGGATTGTGGGTCTCGCCTTTTGAACCGGTGTTCACCCTCGGTGAACAGGAGTATAAAAACGACGTGAAATGTTATCAATCCATGAGCAAGTCCTTTCTTTTGGTTGGCGGGAGCAGCGATATTGCTCGCCACCTTGCCTCGTTGCTGCTCGCCGACGGGCATCGGGTAACGATGCTTGCACGGGACACCGAGCGGTGTGCCGAACTGGCTGCGCACGGCGCCGTTATCGTCCAAGGCGATGCGCTTGACGAAGCCGCCGTTCAAGAAGCGGTTAATCAAGCGTCCGACCATGAGGAAGGGCTTGCTGGTCTTGCACATTTGGTGGGGTCGATTGCGCTGCGTCCCCCTCATGCTACGAAAGTGGAAGATTTTGAGGCGGTCCTTCGTACGAACCTCACCTCCGCCTTTCTCAGTTTGAAGTTGGGTGGCAAAGCCATGTTGAAAGCCGGTACGGGTCGGTTGGTCTTCACCTCGAGCGTTGCCGGAAGTTACGGTCTCACGAACCACGAAGCCATCGCCGCCGCTAAAGGAGGGTTGGAAGCCATGGTTCGAGCCGCGGCGTCAACCTACGCTCAGCGCGGTTTGCGGGTGAACGCCGTTGCTCCGGGCTTGACGGAAACGCGCCTTGGGGCCTCCATCTTGCGGTCCGACGCCCTTCGGGAAGCCTCGGTGGGCATGATCCCGCTGAAGCGAATCAACGAACCGGAAGAAATTGCCAGCAGCATGCACTGGCTGCTCACGCAAGCCCCCGACAACTTGACCGGGCACGTTCTTCCTTTGGACGGCGGCATGTCTGCACTGCGAGGTTGAATGCATGAAGGTGGCCGTCGTTGGTGCTGGGCTGGCAGGGTTGGCTGTTGCGCTTGGATGCGAAGAAGCAGGCCACGCCGTTTCGCTCTTTGAGGCCAGCGAGCGGGTCGGTGGTCGAATGGCGACCATCGATGTCAACGGTCACCCGCTTGATGTTGGGTTCCACGTTCTTCACACGGCTTATCCAACCGTTCAACGCTGGGTCAACATCGCCGAACTCGATGCGAAACCGATGGACAACTGCACGGTTACGCTCAACCCGAAAACCGGCAGACGGAGGTTACTGGGCGATGCTCTCCGGTCGCCCAAATACTTGCTTCCAACCCTACGCTCCGTGGGGGTTGGTGACGGACTTCGCTTTCTCAAGTGGCGTTTGGGGACCACACCAAAGGACTTGGAACGGCCGCTTGACCGCCCTTCGCCCACCATATCGGAAGGTTTGCAACAACGCCGGTTCGGTCCTTCAACGCAACGGGTCCTGACCTCCTTGTTCGCCGGTATCACGCTTGACCCCTCCCTCTCCGAGCGTCTTTCGTTTGCCGACTTCACGTGGGGAGCGATGTCCCACGGTAGGATGGTGGTTCCAAAAGCCGGCATCGGGGCGGTCCCCCAACAACTCGCTCATCGATTGTCCTCAACCGACATTCACCTCAATTCCCCCGTCACCAAGGTTGGTGCACAAAGCGTGACGGTTGGCGGGGTTGACCACGCATTTGACCGTGTGGTTCTCGCCGTTCCTCAACACCTCGCAGCGAACCTCCTCCCAGCGACAGGCATCGATCACGTCATCACCGAGCGGCGAACGACCACCTTGGTGTTTGAAGCGGATCGCCCTCCGTTCAAACAAGCCCGGTTGTTGCTGAACGAATCTTGGGGAGAGAATGGGAACGACGTGCTCCACGTTCATTTGCCCACCAACCTTCACCCCCATCCATCGGGCAAGCATTGGGTCGTCGCTACGCTGGTTGGTCCAGCTGCTGACCGACCGAGCGCTGACGCCGTTCAAAACGAATTGAAGGCATGGTTTGGGGACGAGGTCAGCACCTGGTCGTACCTCACCACGACCACGGTACGCCATGCCCTTCCTCACATGGACCCTGACCACCACAACCGTGCCCTCCCCGAAATTGAAATCGACGGCGTCGTTGTCGTTGGCGACCATCGCACCCATCCATCGGTTCAGGGTGCGCTGGTGAGTGCTGAACGCGCTCTTGAACACATGGGAATTCCATCCAATGGAGGACGATTTGCATGACATGGGAAAACGCACTGAAGTCTTCACGGTTGAAACCTGGAAAAAAGAAAATGCTGACCGTCAATGGACACCTCGTTATGTTGGCCCGCGTCGGAACTGACGTCGTCGCCACCGAGGCGTTGTGCCGTCACATGCGCTGGCCGCTTGCTTATGGTGGAAAAATCAAGGACGGTTGCATCCGCTGTCCACTGCATCAAACCACCCACAAGCTCGACGACGGCTCGTTGGTTGAGTGGGCTCCGTTTCCTCTTTTCCCACCGTATGGAAAACTTGTGGGGGCGATGTCGAAAAAGAAAGACCTCCGAATCTATGAGGTGCGCGAGGCGGACGGTTTCATACAAATTCGCTTGGGGCCATCCGATGCAGGCACTCCAGGTGCACAAACGTGAAACCTTGTTTCACCAGACCCGTCCCGGCCGTTGAGGACGCCTCAAATACTGCTGCACAAACCCGTAGGGTAGCGTGAAACCATGGACGTTCTCGTAGTCATCGGATTGGCATCCTGCACGCTCGCAGCGGCGCTCACCGTTCCTGCAGGATTTGGTCTTGCCACCATGACCACGCCTTTGTTCCTGCTCTGGTTTGAACCCCATCACGCCATCGCCGGCGTCGCCATCGTGCACGGGGCGCACAATGCGATGAAATCCCGCATGTTGCGCCATCACATCGATCGAGACGCCCTTCGACGATTCGGCTGGGCCTTGTTGCTCGGGGCACTTCTGGGCGCATTGCTCCAATCCGTGATCCCCCCCGACCCTCTCTTGCTTTTGGTGGGCCTGGCTCTCATCGTCTTGCCCCTCCTAAAAATCAGTGAAACATGGACATCGATTCGTTTGCCGGAAGCAGAGGATCGTCTTGGCGGGTTTGGTTCAGGTTTCCTCGGTGGTCTCACCGGCCATCAAGGTGCCTTGCGAGCCATGTTCCTCAAACAACGGCTACCGGACAAATCCGAATACGCCGCCACGGCAGCCGTCCTTGCCTTGGTGGTTGACGCCACGCGCATTCCCGTGTACCTCTTCAGCGATATCTCCGTGCTCACCACCCAGACATGGTTGCTCGTTGGCTTCGTGATATCGGCGCTTATCGGTGCCCAAATCGGGCGAATCTGGCTTGAAAAATGGAAGAGTGACGACATCCAAAAAGGCATCATGGCCGGCCTTGTTATCTCAGGAATCATCTACGTTCGAGAAGCCCTTGAGGCGCTCTCAATCGCGTGATTCAAGCCACACACGCAGCCGTTCAACACCGTCATGGATGTTCTGAATCGATGTAGCGTAACTGACGCGAATCAACCCTTCGCCGCCTTGCATCAACGAACCGGGAATGACTTGGACGTTGGCGTGTTTGAGGGCTTCCGTGGCGAATTCAAGGTCGTTCATGCCCGTGCCCGTGACGTCGCAGAGGATGTAAAACGCGCCTTCCGGCTCGGGCACCTTGAATCCTGGTAGGGCGGACAAGGCCTGATGCATGATGGTGCGTCGTTGGGCAAAGGCATCTTTCATGACTTGGGTTTCGGTCGTGAGGGTGAGGGCTTTTGCCGCCGCCGGCATGAGGAAGGTTGGGACGTGGGTGGCGGAACTCACGTTGATGGTTTTCACGGCGTCCATCACGACCTTAGGGCCCGTGACCCAGCCCAACCGCCAACCGGTCATGGCCCACCCTTTGGACCAACCGCCGATGGTCACGGTGCGTTCGGCGCCTTCCGGCCATTCGCAGGGAGAGACGTATCCTTCGTTGGACCAGACGAGCGTCGAGTAGATCATGTCGTCCAAAATCCACAAATCGTGCTTGTTGGCTAAGGCCACAAGCGCCTGCGTCTCTTCTCGAGTGTAGACGGCGCCCGTTGGGTTGTTGGGTGAATTGAGGACGATGGCCTTCGTTTTTGAGGTGACATGGGCTTCCAGAGCCTGCAGGTCGGGATGGTAATTCTCCCTTCGCACCGGCACGTGGACGGGGACCGCACCCAAGAGGCGAAGCATGCCGTCGTACGAGGGCCAAGCCGGTGACAGCAGGAGCACTTCATCGCCCGGTGACAACACCGCCATCATGCCGTACAGAAGCGCTTGCTTGCACCCGGGCGTAATGACGACGTCGTCGTGGGGGACGTTGATGCTAAAGCGTTGGAGGTGGGTGGCCACGGCTTGACACACCTCAACGGACCCTTGCGGACGAGTGTAGGCGGTTTCGCCCCGGTCCAGGGCGGCCTTTGCCTCGTCGACCACCACTTGCGGTGTGCCAAAGTTGGGCTGGCCTACCGTGAAGCGGATCACTTCCGGGCCGGGTGGGGTCAAAAATGCTGCAAAACCAGAGCCAACGTTGGCGAGGTTGGGATTGATTGAGGGCATGAAAAACACTCCTTCAAGGATTGGCTGCTGGTTCGTTGTGGCTTTCAAGGCTCGCATGAAATCCATCGTTGGGTGAATTGTTTTGGAGCACGGACGGAGATTCGAACTCCGGTCTCAGGATCTGCAGTCCCGCTCATAGCCACTCTGACATCCGTGCAGTATTGTCGCCCAGCGGCCAATCCTATTTCAACGCGCCTTCACCCTCAAACGCCCACCAACGGAGATTTGTTTAAAGGAATCAGCAAAGAATCCACGGCTATGGGGCTCGAAGCTGGCGATGAGGAGGGCGCCAAACCCGCCCGGCCGTTTTTTGACATCGGACTTGACGATGCCTCATCCTCCACCAAAGAACCCGCACCTGTCTTTTTTGGCTCGGAACCTCCGATGCCCGTTCAAATTGGTTCACTGGGTGCCGCAGCGGAACCGACGCCATCGCCTTCTCCTCAACTGACCGGCAACGTCGCAACCATGGACGGCATGTTCACGTTTCCAGCACCTGTAGAGGCGACCAAGGAAGGGTTTCGTTGGGGACAATTCTTCCTCGGTTTGTTCCTTCCTTGGGTGGCCTTGTTTTTGTTTTCCGTTGTCGCCGAAGCCTTTGAGCCTGACTGGGATTCCATGCCTGATTTTTCGCGGGCCGAAGACGTTCTCCTCACCCCCGGTGAAGACGGTTGGTACGCCCACACCATCAACAAAACCTCGGAAGAATCGTTCAATCTTGATTTCGGCTTTGATATCGACAGTGAAACCTGGGCGAACGTTGCTGTTTACTACGACCCTCTCGATGAGGACTGGGAAGGCAACGGACAGGTACGGCAAACGAATTACAGCGATGTTGCCTATGATGAAACCGTCGTCGGAGAATACACTCCGGAAAATCAAACCGTGTGGTTCCGGTTGGACAACGATTCAGCTGAGGAACACTTGGCGTTCCTCTACATCGCCGATTATGAGGCGATGGAGGCATGGGAAATTGAGAACGGAGGGGGCGTTGGTGACGCCGTTGCTTCGACGTTGTTCTGCGGTTTGGGCCCCATCGCTTACATCACGGGGCTCATAACCGCCTTTTCCCGAGGCAACAAAGCCTTGGGCTACGGCTTGCTTTGTGCTGTACCGCTGGCGGTGGTCATGGGTCCTGCTTTGGTCATTTTGCTGCTGATCATGTTTGGGTTTTGAGGTGCGACCATGATGCATTCGATGTTCGGCACACCTCCTGAGGCGTATTTTGCGACCCGCTATGCGGTGCTTCGCCAACCGTTGGGCATGCCCGTAGGCAGCGAACGACTTCCTGACGATGCACAAGCGCATCATGCGTGGGTTGAGCATCAAGGCGAGGTGATTGGGGTTGGTCGCGCCCACATCATTCCTTCGAACGCCGACGGCTCAGGGAAGGACCACGACGGCCCGAATGCCGCCCTCATCCCTCCGTTTGGGCCCCTCGCTACGGGGCTCGCTTCACGCCCCGCTTTTCAAATTCGCCAAATGGGCACCGTCTCTGGCCATCGTCGGACAGGTATCGCCGGAGAGGTCCTTGAGGCTCTCGAACGGGAAATGGTTCATGTCCACGGAGCGAAAACCGGTTTTCTCCAAGCAAGAGAACCTGCCGTTCCGTTTTACGAGTCGCAGGGGTGGATCGTGATTGACGAACCCTACGGCATCGCAGAAATCGGCCCTCATCGTTCAATGATGAAGACGTTTTGAACATGAAGAGTATATATTCACTCACTTGACCCATGGGTCAAAGGCAGTTTCCAGACGCCCTGAATCAACGAATGAACAGATTACGGTAAAAACGATGGATTTGCGCCCGAAAAGGGGTTACAAAGATGACGTCAAAACAACGCACAGAAACAAAAGAAACTAAAACATCGGCAGCCCACCTATTGAACATGAAAGGTTCACGTTCGGAGTCAAGCACTTCTCGGACCGAAACGGACTTCGACTATTTGTTGGCGAAAAAGTACGGCAAAAAGTCCGAAAACGAGCGGGACCTCTACTTCCACAAACTCTTGGAAGCCTTCCAAACGCTCTCGGTAGAAGCCCCCGAAGTCTTCGATTCCATCGCTCCAGAAATGTTGCAGCGCAGCATTTGGGAGTGGAGAGGCGCCGATCCCTTGCTTTCAAAGAAGTTCAACAACTGGTTGGTCGAGGAATACAAGTGGACCCCGTTCAACGATATTCTACCGGAGAAGCAGCCTGCTCAAGCCTTTCTTGAAGTCCCATCTCTGGACCCTCGACAACTCGAAGCTGCGCACGCGCAACTTATCGAAGAATTCCAATCCAGGTTTTACGGCGACCCTCATCGCTGGGATGCCTCTCGTAGAGATCAATTCATCATCCTCGGTATGCTTGCTGCCGGGGGCGGTTACGGCGTCCGTCAGGGCAAACTCATCCACTCTCTTGGCATGGGCATGGAGCCCGGCGGCGTTCGAGGCTCCAACGCCGTTCGTGCTGCAAAAATAGCCCTTACTCGCATGGCGAAACCGCTCGGCATCCAATTGTTCGCCCCGGCAGCGGGTCACGGGTCCGAGCGATTCCATTACTTTGCAGACGAGGAACTTGCCGACATTGTGGCGCGTTATGTTCTCAATCACGAAGCGGCGGTGCTGTTGCCCGTGAACTTGATGGCAACGTATGCGAACTGAGTTTGCCGTTTCGCACATCCCATCGCGCTCTTCATATAGGGTAGGGCTGTTCTCAAGGGCAGAGGGAACGCTGGGTTCCCTATGAACGACCCGTGAAAAACGATGCAACCGGAGGATCTCGTCAACAAGAAAAGCAACGCACTGAGCGACCATGCGCCGAACCAAAGCGTTCGCGAAAGCAAGGTCTTGAACCCAACCGCTCACGTGCCGTGCTTCACCCCCCCCGACGAATCAAATCAGCGTGAGCTGCATCGAAATCCCGGATTGACCTGTCTGACCCGTTCAGAAGGACGACCGGAAAGAGAGAACAGCGGGTTCTCTGTGTAAACAACCAAAAACAAAAGGAAGTGAAAAAACATGAAAACGAAAATGATGAGCGTGCTACTGGCTTTGTTCCTCGCCCTCTCGGCTGTTTCGGCAGTCTCGGGTGACGGTTCCGACCCCCTCGACCCCTCAGACGGCGGCGCCGACTGGGACGGCGATGGTCTAACCAACGCAGAGGAGCAATCCCAAGGCACCAACATGAACAATGCAGACAGCGATGGTGACGGTCTCCCTGATGGATGGGAGGTTGCCAACGGCTTGAACCCCACCAACGGCGGTGACGGAAACGCAGACCCTGACGGAGATGGCTTGACCAACTCCCAAGAGTACGCAAAGGGTACCAACCCTAACAACTCCGACACCGACGGTGACGGCAAGTCCGATGCAACCGACCAGTTCCCCAACGACCCCAACGACGGCGAGTTCTCCGACTCCGACGGTGACGGTATTCCTGACGCATACGACCCAGACTTCCAGGAGTCTGGAGCAGGCGCAGGTAAC
>JAURDA010000037.1 GCA_030828165.1 Candidatus Poseidonia sp. | reverse complement strand
CTCGCAAATACTTGGCTCGTGTCTTTTCCGTTCTCCATGAGAACGAAGTATTTCTTTCCGTCTGACATTTGGATTACCTCCGGTGCACCGTTACACCGTTGAGCATATAATGTTTTTCCCGAAAAAAGGCTTGACTGCGCCCCATATGCCGCTCCGTCCCCCTTTCCGAGGCCTAAAAAATTGGGAAAATCGCCGGAGGACCCCGTTTTTTCAACCCCTTAGACCAGGTCAGCACCGGCCAAGGTTTTGGTGTTGACCACGCCTTCGACCGAGCGAATGTGCTCAACCACGGATTTTGCGATGGTTGCGAGGGCATCGGCCTCGAGTTTGACGATCAGGTCGTGGTCGCCAAACAACACCGTGGCATCGGTAACATGGGGGAGGGATTTGACCGCCTCGTAGACGCTGTGTTCGGTTCCCGGTTGAACGTTGATGAGGACGTAGCCAATCGCCATGGGGGAGAGGAGCATGCGGTGGTGCTTCAACCTCACCCTTGCTGAACCTCGCCAATCTGGGCGAGGAGCTTTCGGTGTTCATCAACGTAGGCGCTCCACTGCTCGTCCGTCCATCCTTCGGGCACGGGCCCATCCAACCATCGACTGAAGTCCTCAACCGTCCAACCCTCGGGCAGGAATTCGGGTACGGACGAGGAATCAGCGACCTCATCAAACACGGTTTCGTCGTGCAACCCTTCAAACAGATCTTCGAGCGAAGAAAGGCTTGCGTCCTCGGTCTCGCCCCAAGCAGAATCGGTGTTTGGGCGTCCGTTTCGTCGTACCAGCACAACGGTGACGAGTGCGGTGAACACGAGCATCGCCAGGCCGATGGCGGCGTTCTTGATCGCTGCATTGTTCGCCTCGCCAGCAGGCGTCTGCGTTTGGTTGTCGGGCGTGGAGCAGGTTGTGCAGGCCTGTGCTGGTCCAACGAGAAGTTGCGTTTCGTGAACAAAGGTCTGCTGCAAATCATCGATGCAGGTGATGTTCACGGTGAGCGTGGTGTTTGCCAGCGACCGAGGAATCGGATACTGCCAGCGGAGCTGGTTGGTGAACACCCCTTCTGGACCCGCAGCCGTGGCGGATTGGCTCAACAGGTTGCTGGCGTTGTCAAAGAGGTTGTACGCGCAAAGAACGCGGTCCAATCCGTCCAAATCGGTGAGGGTGAGGTTCGTGAACACGTCGGTTTCAGGCAGCGGTTCAGAATGCGTGACCTCCACGAACTCGGTTGGAGCATGTTGGAAGGTGAGCGAAAGCGAGGTCGATTTGACCAGGCCGTCGATGTCGGTCACCGAAAGAAACGCATCCCCCTCTCCGTCAACCATGGAGTTGTCCAACTTCAAGCGGAAACCCAACCAAAGCACCTCTTGCCCTTCGTACGGTGTACGGTCGCATGCCTCCGGAGGCTCACCTTCGCCCCACGGAAGGTCCTCGGTCGCTGGGGCATTGATGGTCCATCCCGATTGCGTGAGGCGAGCGGTGACGCCATCGATCGGTCGATCGCTGACGATACCGACTTGCAGCAATGCAATTTGACCAAAGGTCATGTTGGTCACGGGTCCGTTGGCATCGCAGGCTTCCACCGCCAGAATTTCCGGCGGCGTCAACAAAAACGGAAGTTCGAGTTGGAGCATGGAAGTGCCGCCGTGTTCGCCGCGTCCAGAGGCTTCAATCAGCAAATTGCCGGCTTCAAGAGGAACGTCGAGTTGCTCAAGATGCACCACCACCGTGCTGGTACCTGCTGGGATGTCGAGCGGAAGTTGAATCGCTTGGCCACCCGGCCATTGAATCGTGACATCACCAACAAACGGGGTTTCCGGGTCGTCGGCGTCTTGAACGGCGACCTGGAGATGTTCCTTACCGTTGCCGACCACGCGGTCGAGGACCGTGCCCTGGTCGTTTTGAACGTTCAACTCGAGTTGCGGTGGCATGTCTGCGACCCGGACCGTGCGTTGAAGCAGCAAGGAACCGGTAGCAGCACGCACCTCGAAATTCACATCGCTCAACCCGCTTCCCAAGGAGAGGTTGAACGGTGCAGTGTAGCAATAGAGATGCGCGGCTTGTTGGGGAACGTACGAAACGTTGCCCAAGGTGCCCCGGGATGCCATGAACATCGGTAATCCGTCGTCGAGTCGGTAATCTGCGTCCTGAACACAAGCCGTTAGCTGGGTGTCGAGGTGACGGTACATCCCTTGAGCCGGTCGGTTTCCAAGCGAAGAGGCCTTGTTCCAATCGGGGGCATCGACCCCGTCGACGTGGGGTCCGTACCACGTGGGAGGTGCGTCGGCCACTCGAGTTGCGTTGGTGACCAGCAAGCGTGCCGTCATGTTGCCAGCATCCGTTACGGTTGCTCGCAAGACGATCCACCCCAAACTGGCATCGGCAGGAACGACCAAACTCGATTCCCACACGGTCGGATTGATTTGACCGAGGGTAATCGTCGTCCAGTTGGTCTCGTTCCACGTGCTGTTCGTGGTTACAATCTGCCACTCCAACACGGCGCTGGTGACGTTGACATCGTCCGTTGCCTCAACCGAGCAAATGGTGTAGGCTCCCCGAGTGATGACCGAAGCGCTGCAGTACACGTCTTGGACCGCAGGAGGAGCGTTCACCACGATGCTGAACGGGTACAGGTTGTTGCCGAAGTTTCGCTCTTCGCTTTGGTTATCGTAACGGACCCGAAGGTCAAGATAACCGGCTGAAGGCGGAATGATGGTGAGGTTCACCAAGGTCCTGCTTCCGGGTTGATCACCGGGTGGAAGTTGAAGCACGGTCTGATTGAGGACGCTGTTGCCCTGAACGGTCTGCACCATGAGCGTCCCGTTTGATGTTGACATCCCATGATTTTCAACGAGCATCTGAACCACGGTCCCCTCGCCCAAGTTTGCTGGCCCGAGCACGCGCACGTCAACGATGCTGATGTCGTGGAAGATGTCGGCGTAGGGCGCCATTTTCGGGTCACCAACAACAACGCCCATCCAACCCGAAAGTCGGTTTGCAGCAGCGTGGCTTTCGGCGAGGTTGTATCCCGAGGCATACGAGGAAAGGTACACGCTCGGTAGGCCAACCGCCGTAAGGTAGGGTTCGTACACGTACCCTTTCACCCCGGAAACACCGTCTTCCAACAGGTCGGCAACGAGGGATTGCCCGTAGGCGGTTCCCCAATTGAACGAACGCCCACCGGTCGAGACGGCCGTGTCGGCGATGGAACCGTTCACCCATTGCATGTGAGGTCGTATGGCTCGCAACAACACGGTGTCGAGATAGAATTCACCGTCCGTTGAGGTCGTTGCGATGTCCATCGGTACCCTGACTTCAAACTGGGTTGCGTTTGCATCGGGGCGGAAGCGAATGGATTGTGCCGCCCACGAGGTTGTGAAGGTCTTCATCGACGAAGTGTTGGTGGAGAGCGTCTGTCCGCTGGTGTCCTGCGCGGTTAATTCCAAGCCAAATGCCCCGTTGACTTCACCGCTTCGCTTGCCGTAGACATAGCCTATCCACGCATGGCCTTTCAGGTTCTCCGGCACGGTGAAGGTGGTCACGAGGTGCGCCACATCGGTCCCACCGCCCGAGTAGGTGGTGCAGTTGTCAACGATGGTTCTGCGAAGCGAGGTGATGTCGTGGTCGTCCAGAGCCACATCCCATACTCGAACCTCATCGATCATCCCTTCGAAAAATGCGCTGCCGGCGCGGTTGACCCCGAGTTTGTAGAGGTCGATGTTGGTGAACGAGCCGTTGGGGTAGGTGAGGGTGTTGGCCAGCACGCCGTCCATGTACTGCCGGATTTGCCCGTTGTCAAAAACCGAGACAAGATGGGTCCATCGTTGCGGGGTCACATCGCCAAAGGGGTGCGACTGGTTGTTGTGGAGTCTCCACTCGTTGTTGGCGATCATGTGCTGGAAGGAGAGGTTGGAACCTGCTTGGTCGTTGATCGCAAAGGTGGAGGCGTAGGTGGTTTGGTTGGTGATGTTGGCCCAGACCCATTGGCTCACCGATAAATTCCCGGTCCAATCCGTAACGTCAACGCTCGCAAGGTCGTCCACGCCATCGAACCACAGGCATCCTCCGTCCACGCAGGTTCGCCAGTTGGAGGCGTTCATTCCCGTGAAGGTCAGGTTTGCACTGGTGTTGACCTCGTTGACGGCCTTGCTCCCGGAACCGTCCTCAAAGGCCCATGCGTGGATGAGTCGGTCGGCCTTCGGCACGACATCGCCGTCAACGTAGAAGACCGAACTTGGAACAGCGGCTTTCGAGGTGTTGGGGCCTTGCCAAGAGAAGACGAGGCCGTGCGGCCCTCCGCCTTGAAAGAACTCGATCCTGAAATCGTGGAGGCCGGCGGAGAGGTTGAGGTAGCCGGACCGTTCCACCATGCCGTGCATGCCGTGATTTTGAACCACGCTGTTGCCGTTGACCCACAATTCTGAACCGTCATCGGAGTTGAGGAAGAAACTCCAATTCCCCGAAAACGGAACGTCGATGAGGCCGCTGAACCTTGCCCCCCAATGTTGCTTGAATCGGTCATCAAGTCCGGGATAGGCGTTGTTGGAGGGACCTCGGTTGAGATGGGGCTCGATTTGGACGCGGTCGGGCTCTCGGTCGATGAGGGACGGCATGGAAGCGGCGTTGAACGAGACCCCGTCGTTGTCGAAGTATTCGCCGTAGATGCCCTGCATCATGTCGCCGGCGTCTTGCTCGCAAGCGGTCTTGACCGTGGCTTCAAACGCCCCGTTTCCTCCTTGCTTGGTATCGGTCTGGTAGGCCCATGCAAAGGTGTCTTCAGCGGCGACCGTTGGACCGCTGTGCGCCCAATAACGCGACCCGCTTTGCCACGAGGCATCAAGGGTGTCAAAACCACCGTTGGGCAGGTAATTTCTGTTCCAGTTGCCGTCGTTGCTTCCCCAAGAAGCATACCCCATCACGTTGGAGACGTTGGTGATGAACTCGGTCTCCTCATCGAACATGACCGGGAGCCCCAAGCTTCCGTTGAGGGTGGTGTTGGCCGTGTAGAGGTCGTCGTTCCAAAATTTGTAACCCGAATTGTTCCGGTTCGTCGCCAAATCAAGCACGAAGGTCCCTCGTTGTCCGAGGCTTTGGTTGGCACGCTCGATGAGCTCGAGCGCGGTATCGACGGTGTACCCCGTGAGTCGGGTGACGAGGAAAAAGCCGTACTTGCTTCTCGTGAACGGTTCCATCGCTTTTCCAGCGAGCGGCCCGTAGTCGTGGTTGAACCAATAATTTCCTCCGATGGAAGCGTTGTAGGCGCCGCCGAGCAAGGCCAATTCCTGGTCAAAACTCGCTTTGTCGTTGCCGCCCGAAACGCGTAGCGGCATGCCTTTTGTCGTGACGAGGTAATTGAGTGAATTTGAGGAACTACGGTTTTGGAGCATTTCGAGGAACGGAAGCGCAAAGAAATTGGTGAATTGGTTCCGGTTTACCGTTTCGCCCGTTGGTGTTCCCGTCTCGTTGAAGATGAACACGCGGTCCAAGGAAATGTTTCGCGCCGCCACGAAGGCCCAACCGATGGTCCGACTTTCGGCCGAGAGGTTGTTGATGAGGACCCCGACATCGCCGTAGTCGATGACGCTCCCGTAGGAAAAGCCGTCGGGAACGGCCACGTTTCGCAACGGTGTCTCGTTCCACGGGCCCCCGGCTTCGCCGACCAGAAAACCATCGAACAGAGTGTTCGTGTCCTCGAGCATCGTTGGCAGAGGAACGGTTCCGTTGGGTTGCAAAGGAACCATCGAGACCAACATGAGCACCACGAAAGCGAGACTGCTCCGCTTTGTGTGCATCGGTTGTTGCACCATCGGGGCCTCTTTAGCCGTATCGCTCAAATGTCGCTCATCGCTGACCAAGGGTGCCGAAGAGGGCGCGAATCGTCATCGCTTCATGAAAAAAGGGCGCAGAGCATATGTAGGGTGGCCCTCTATGGAGTAACGATGGCCGAACTCTACATGGCGAGAACATGCAAGCACGGCGTCCTCCGCGTCATGGGCGGCGAAGTTTGGGATCATTCAGGCGACGTGCTCGTGACCCCCGCCAACAACCGCCTCTCGGGACGAGAAGGCATGGACAAGATGATTCATCAAAAAGCGGGCAAGGAGCTTACCCAAGTCACCCGCAACATCTGCTTGGAAATGCGGAAGATCAACGCACCTCCGTGCGCCGTGACACAAAACGTCATCACCGAGCCCTTTGCCCTCGCTTCGAACTTCACGCACATCATCCATGCTGTTGGACCCGATTGCCGGCGACCTAACCAAGACGAAGCTCGGCGTGGATTGCTGACGGAGACGTATCAAAACCTCTTCGCAACGATTGAAGAAATCGGCAACGTCACCCAAGTCGTCTCTCCGCCGTTGTCCATGGGGGTCTTTGCCTACCCTCATCGAGAAGGGGCTCGTCTCACCCTCCAAGTCCTGCTTGAAATGCTGGACGGCGAGAAGGACTACGGTATTCGCAACTACACCATCGTCGTGAAAGAGCGGAACTTCATCAGCAACATGCGTACGGTGTACCGCGAAGGGGAGGACCAGTTCCCCGGCATTGACACCACGATGGAAGAATCAGTTCGATAATCGGGCGTCGATTCGGTCAACCCGGTCGGTCAAGGCCTTGATTTCGCTCTCTGCGTTTGCCAGGCCGGCACTCTCGAGATTTCGCTGAACGGACATTTGCATTCGCTTGATTTCGTTGGTGCGCTGCACCTTGTCCTTCGGTCGGTTGACCGCCCCCCGCATGCTCATCAACCACTCCTCAAGCAGCGCCGCTCCCCATTCGGGAACCCTCAATTCGCTGGAGAGCAAGATGGACTGACGGCGATGTTGGAAACGGGTCTTCCCCTCCATGGTGCGTAGACCTTGGATGGAACCGGGATTCCATGTTTCGAGCGGGATGTGGAGGTGCTGTTGAATGCTGAGCCGTCCGTTGGCGTTGAGGGTGAAATCAGCGATGAGGACGCTGGCCGACAAACGAAGGAAGACCTGAACGACCTCATCGTGAACCGCCCAATCCGAAATCCGCACGGGTCGCTCTCCCCACGTGACGTCGCACCATGCTTCGATGGCCGAGTGATGCGTGTTCATGAGAAGGAAGGAGCGTCCACCCATCATCAAGTTTTGTCCTTTTGAAGTCCGTTGAAGCGATATCAACGTTCAAGGCGGAACAGGTCGTCGCCGGGCCATGGTGGGCTCTTGGGGTTCGGTTCAAGCCGATTGGACCTTGCTGTTGGCCCTCCTGCTCGGATGGTACGTCTTGATTCGGACATGGGAGCGCAACGGGACCCTCGACCGATGGAACGCCACCCGTGCCCTCGGCATCGTCTTGATGGTTCGAACCCAACGAGGGCAGCGCCTTCTTGATCGCTTAGCAAAGCCACGCAAGTTTTGGCGGGCTTACGGCGAGGTCTCGCTTTGGGTTTGCTCACTGGCCATGCTCGCCGTGGCTTTGGTGGTCTTGTTGGCGTTTGTTACTTCGCTGGTCAACCCCCCAACCGCCGCTCCACCTTCGGCCAGCGAGTTGGTTGCCGTTCCCGGCCTCAATCCCGTGATTCCGCTTGGATGGGGTGCCTTGGCCTTCGTCGTTTCGCTGGTGATTCACGAATTTGGTCACGGCCTGCTCGCCCGAGGTCACGGTATGCGTGTTCGCTCGTTCGGCCTGCTCCAATTGGGCCCGCTCCCGCTAGGAGCCTTCGCTGAACCCCAAGCTGAGGAATTGATGCGAGCGCCCCGGCGTGAGCGCTTGCGGATGTTTGCGGCGGGCCCCGCTACGAATCTCTTTGCCGCCTTTGTCATGCTTCTTCTGCTCGGCGGTGTTGCCGGGCAGATGGAGGCGAAGGAGGATTACCTCCACGTGCAGGGCATCATCGTTGGCGAAGGCGCCGAGCGCGCCGGCATGGAGCCATGGGACACACTGGTGTCCATCGACGGTCAACCGATTCAAAGCAACGACGATTTCCGCACCGTCCTCTCGGGCTACGCATCGAACGACACGGTTGATCTCGTGGTGCTCCGGCAAGACGGTCACCGGGAAACCCTCACCGCCACGTTTGGCGACAAACACGGCTACTACAAAGCGCTTGGATGGGATGACGAGGTGTTGGAGAACCTCGAAATTTTCCCCGGAGACCCGTTCTTAGGTGTTGAGGGTCTCTCCGAGGGCACCGCCGGCATTGACCGGCTGGCCGGTCCCTTTTCTCCTCGATGGGACGGCACGGTTTTGCAACGTGTGCTGATGTTGCCCCTTCACATCCTGAACATTCTCATCGTGCCGTTTGAACTCAACGGCGTCGCCATTCATCCCTTTGAAGAAGCCTTGCTGACGGCAGGCGACGGACCGATGAGCACCGTCCTCGGTACCGAGGGTTTGCTGTTTATGGCGAACCTCTTCTTTTGGCTCATGTGGGTCAACATTCTTCTGGGCTTCACCAACCTCATTCCGATGGTGCCGTTTGACGGCGGCCACATGCTTCGTGACATGTTGCACAGCTTCCTAAGCGGTGTCAAACGCATCGGCCGCAAGTTGAAACTGTGGGACCTGCACCCCATGTGGGTCGACCATCTCTCGTCCAAAGCCTCCAGTTATTCTTCTCTGGTGTTGCTCGTGATGCTGGTGTTCACCATGGTGGCGCCGTATCTTTGAGACCCATGACGTCCGAGCGCCGTCGTTCAAGTTCGGCCAGCACGTCCTCGGCGGAGACCTCCGTCCGGTAGGCCGTTGATGCGTGCTTTTTGGCCCGCACATGAAGCCGTGGCTGAGGGTCTTCCTGGCTCTCTACGGAGCACATTAAACCGATGAATTCGTTCAACGGCATGCCCTGTTCCCAATCGATAAACGGGGAGCCGTTTCGGTTCAAGGGCAACGCCGGAATCTTTGGTGCGAGCAACCGAAGGGTTCCGCGCAAGCCTTGGGTTTCAACCCGAAACAAACGCCACGAATCGCCGCGCACGCCCTTTCGTCGGTGTGCGTAAAGGGGCATGAGGCCGCTGCGTTCACCCTCACGAATCATGGCTTCCAACTGATCTTTCGTCCGCCCGGAAAAATACAATTTCTCTGCTTTGGTGGTTTTCACTTCAATCGGGAACGAAACATCGCCGCGAAGCGCCAACAAATCTCCGCTTCCTTCCATGCCCGAGCCGGCTGCGCGAACGACAAGAAACGGGCGCTCAATGATCCGTCGCATTCGACGACGCTCGGCTTCATCGCAACTTTTGATGACTGCCTCCACGCCCTTCTCGGTGCCTGCGAGAACCTCCCGCAGTTCCCTTTCGTAGGCGCTTGTCATGAACCGACATCGTCGTCAATCGTTCTTCATGACTTCGGTCCATGCGACGTACTTTTCGCCAGATTTCCCGGTTTCTCCACCGACGCGAACCGATAGATTAGAACAGGGCCGGACCAACCAAACTTCGTGCAGCGCGTCTACGTCCGCACCGACGATTTCCAATTGGCGCATCGTTTGCTGAAAGCCTTGGAATTTCATCACGTCCCCGTTGTCATGCTTTCAACGGACGAACCGCTGCCCGATGCCTCCGCTTGGTGGTTTGCCTCGCCCGAGGAGGTCAAGCGCCTCGGTGGCCGAGGCGTTCCCGTATCGAGCGAAACCGTCGACGAGCAGGTCTTGGTCTGGACGATGACCCGATCCCACCCTGCCTCACCCAAGCAATTGGTGTTCGGGCTGGACCCTGGCCCACGTCCCGGGTGTGCGTGTTTTGCCGACGGAACGGTGCTGGGAAAAACCGTGGAAGAAGACCTCCTCTCGCTCTTTGGGTTCATGGCCCGCATGGTCAATGCCATGTCCCCAAATGCCGTTCTCGTTCGCGTCGGTCACGGGTCGCCCATGCATCGCGACCGCCTCATCAACGAGGCCATCGGCCGGGGCTATTGGGTTGAGGAGGTCAACGAGTACCGCACCAGCACGGGAGCATCCCGACACGCCCACGGCCTCTCCGCCGTCAAGATCGGTCGGTTGGCGGGCAAACCGGTTCATGAACAGCGAGACCACGAAGCCTCCTTGGGCGAATTACGAAATTTGCAACGCATCAGCCGGCAACGGTCAAAGGGGGCCCTCACGATTTCCATCGAGACGGCGCGGCGGGTGAGTCAAGGGCAACTCACGCTTGAAGAAGCCCTGTTCGAGGCGGGTTACGAGGCCTCTTGAGGCGGAGCATCGATGTTTTCCCAACTCAAGTCTTTGTGTTGGAGGTCGGGCGATGAAGCAATCAATCTTCGAAACAAGGTGTCGCTGATTTGGGGCGCTGCGAAGACCGCTGCGAGCAGAATCACCAGGGCCATGAAGGACGAGGAGGGGACGTCTCCGGTGCCGTAGGAGGTCGGTCCACCCGCCATCAGTTTCACGGTTCCCAGCCATGGAATTTCGCCACCTGCGACACCCAAAATCCAGCCGTCTCGAATCGGTCCGACCACGCCCGATGGGCTGTGGACGCCAGCAGAACCGTTGGTGGCGCTGCTGCCTTGGTCCACCGAGCATTTGTTGTTGTCACCGAGGGTCAAGATGCCCTCGTGTTGGGGCTGCCACTCCCACACCACCAAATGGGCTTCCACCCCTGCGTGTGCAGGGCGTTTGCAGTCGTAGTAGCCTGCCGAAGTACCGTCAAACACCACGGTGATGTTCGCGACATCTCGGACATCCGTTCCGGGCACCGACCACGTGTGGATGCACGTGCCGAGCAGGCCGTCTTCGGCTGGCTTTTCGGCGTCGTAGGTCCCGCCTTCGGGACAGGGGTCGCTGCCTTGTCGGTCCGGAATCGTCGTTTGTTCTGCGACAGCCCGAAGGATGGCGCGGTGGATGATGGGCGTGCCCCCTTCTCCGTTCTTGTCGTAAATGATGACGTCCCCTGCAAGACCGTGCTGCTCATAACCGTACGCCTTGTTCGAGACATCGGTGGCCTCGGCGAACGTCACCACGGTGCTTGGCGGTTGATCGTGTACCAAAATCAGGTCGCCAGCATCGATGCTGCCGATTTCCCCGTTCTCATCGTGGACCATGGATGCCGATTCGACGACCACCAACGGCGGCATTGAACCGGTGTGAATCACCATGGCTCCAATCAGGCAGGCGATCATGCCGATGGCGAGGCCGATTTCCAACACCAAGGACTTGAGCGGATGCGTGGACGACATCAAGGTGGCCTCGGTTCAACGTCGCAGGCCTTTGCTTTCAAGGAATGCGTTCCATTGTTCCAAATGACCTGCGCCAAGCGCTTCAGCGGCCAAGACGCCGTCGGCCTTGCGCCTCCTCAGTTCCGAGGTTGATTGGATCGCCTTCAGTTCTTCGAGGGTGGCGACATGGCCTTTGAAACGAAGAAATTCGGGGAAAGCCACCAAGAAGAGAATCAGGGTGAGAACGGCTCCCGTGATGGCCGCCCCGGTGAATTCCTGCCATTCGGGGTGATCTTGGAGGAACATCAGCTGGTAGGCGCAAAGGACGAGGAGGGTGCCGCTGGCTCCCGATGTGATCGCCGTGATGGCGTATTGTCGTCCGTGTTGTTTTCCCCACCAGCGGCCCAAGAAAGAGGTCGTTTCGCTCACGATGCTCACCTGTCCGACCCATGTCGGAACCCGCCTTGAATGCTCGCCTTTCCGACGATGATGCACGGGAATGGAAACGGTCCCGAAAGGGCATCATTCAAATGTGATGTGGGCACTCGTAAAGGTATCGGGTGGCTGACATGCATCGTGCACTTTTTCTCGTCTCGGTTTTCCTTCTCTCTGTGCTTTCGCCGCTGGCCGGTGCGGCCACCACGGAAACGCAGTTCAAAGACGGTACCACTTCGTATTCCCACACCTTTTCCCAAAAGGGGGTCGGGTCCGCCGGCGTGGTGACCATTCCCTACGGAGCGGAAGTCACCTCGGCGACGTTTAATCTTCGAGGCGATGCGAGTTCGACGGCCTACACCAACTTCACCACCAACAGCCATTACGGCGGCGAGGGCGATGCAAGGGTGCAAGGCTCCAGCGGCCTCGCCCCTTCACCCTTCCAAACCACCTACCGTGACAACTTGGACGTGTCCGGTCAAACCGTTTACCTGAAAGGCAATCCCACCGAGGTCATGCCTCGCTTCCAATCCTCAAACGACGTGAGTTCTCTCGGAAACGCTCACCTCAACACGACCGGTGAATTTGTTGCCTTGAGCGACCAAGGCTACGTCAGTCCAACCAAGAAATACAACGACCTCGCCGTGAGCTCCTCCGCACCTTGGTCCTACACCGGTGTTGTGGTCCCCATCAACGCGTCCGAGACCCACATTATGCGGTACACCAGCACCTCGGTCTCGAGCATTCCAACGATTCTCCGAGTGAACCCGAGCACCGGCGCCTACCTTGGAACGGCGTCGTACAGCACCGGATCCTGCGGCTCATCGGCCATTTACAACATCCACGATGCGGACGTTTACGGAGGCTATGTTTACACGGCCCACTGGTCAAGATACCTTCTCAACAAGTGGGACGTGGACTGGAACGCTGCCGGCAACAACGTTGTTTGGTCGTGCCAATCCAGCTACAACTATCAATATCCAAACTACATCGCGGGCGTTGACTTTGACGACAACACCGGCAAGATGTACGTCGCCGTTTACGACACCCAAGCCCAAAACCACTACCTCCGAGAGGTCAACCCGGCTTCCCCAACGGTCGTCAACAACACCTGGCTGATGACGTCAACCTCGTACTACGCCGACTACGGAGCAGGTCTTTCGGTCAGCATGCCCAGCGTGACCTACAACATCTACTACTACAACACCGACTACAAGAGCGTCCACTATCACTACTCGATGCAAACCGGCCTGCTGACCTCGCAAGGCAAGCGCACCATGCCCGGCGGGGGCCACTTCGGACTCGTTGATACCGAAGACCACAAGGTGTACTTTTCCTGCCACTGGGCCAGCACGGCGTACTGCACGCAAGGTGCCCGCAAGGTTCACATCTACGGCGACGGCTCGCACTTTGACGTTCGCTCATCCACCGTGACCAGCCAAACCGTCGTGGGTCAAACCATCTCGGCCACCCGAGCCGTCGACACCATCAACGTGGACGCCATCTTCGGTTCGGTCCCGTCCGGCACCAGCATCGACGTTGACGTTTCCAACGACGGCGGAACAACTTGGCGAAGTGCCTCCGTCGGCCAAAAGGTCGTGTTCTCGAATGCAGGCTCGTACATCCTCTGGCGAGCCACCTTGAACGGGACCAGTTCGAAGTCCCCGGTTTTGGGCGACGTTGTTCTCAGTTACACCACCAATTTCCAAAGCAGCGGGTATTACTACGCCTACCAATACGTCGGAAGCGGAACAAAGAGCGTTGTCGCTGCGACGGTGAACTGGACCGAGACGGGTCCGGCCGCAACTTCCGTGCAGGTCAACATCGGCTATTCATCGAGCACCTCGTGCAATTCAGGAAGCACTGGCGTGGTGCAGTTCACCTCACCCAACCAAACCAAGCCCATGACCGGCAGTTCCTACTATTTCTGCGTCCGCATCATGTTGTCAACTTCTTCATCGGGGTACACGCCTTCGCTGACCGGTTTGTCGATCGCCCTTCACTCAAACGCCCCGGACCAACCGGGAATCACCATCAACGGCCTGAGCGCGTGGAAACGTTCAGCCCAAGACGGCGCCCTCATTGGCCCCATGACGGTGACCAGCCCACAAAGCGGCAACACCATTCTCGCCAAGTTGAACGACGCCATCCCCGACCAAGGATCGGGTGTCGCTGAAATCCCGATCAACTTGACCTCAGAGTCGCCTGGCATCTTGGTTCTCGAGTCCTTTGAAATCACGTACACCATGCAAACCGTGAACCTTGACATCACCATTCCCGAAGGTGAAGTGCTTCACGAACGCATCACGCCTTACGAGGTGGTGACTCGACACATCATCGGTGAAGAGGCCACCAGCATGGTGAGCGCAGAATTGACGTTGATGACCAACTCGATGGCCAATTGGCCCACGCTTTCGTGGCAGTACGGTGACATTTTCCCCGATCCCAACGACCCGGGTCAATACATCGAGGTTGACCCCACGTCCTATTCGGTGGAGAGCAACGGCATTTTGGAGATTCACTGGAAGTTCTTTGTGACCAGTGAAATGCCCGACCAAGAAAACGTCCGCTTCCGCACCGGATGCCTTGATGACACCGGGGCCTCTGGATTTGCTCCCGTACCGTTGACGTCGGAAAACGGTCTCCGAGTGAACCGTTCCTTTGGACTTGGTTGGCTCAACGTCCGAGACAACGACGGCGAGGTGACCTCCCAAGACCTCCCTGACAATTCTTGGGTTGCCGCAGGCGAACAAATCCACTTTGTTGGAGCGATGTGGTTCCAGGACACCGACGATGCCCCGAAGGACAGCGCCTTTGACGTTCGCGTTTCTCGCAACGGCTACGTCGAGCAAACGGCCCGAGACACGACGAACAACAACGGGTCTTACTTCATCTCCATCGACCTCCCTGCCATCGATGTTCCCGATGGTTTGACGTACGAAGTGCAGACGTACAACGAGCGCAACCCCGACCATGTCCAACAACCCAACGCCGAGTGGCGGCGTACGTACCGGGTGGATGCTACGCTCCCCGAGCGGAAAATCGTATCACCGTTGGACGATGCCTACGAAGCGGCGTCCAACGAACAGCCCGTTCAAGTGCTCGTTGAAGACAAGGTCGGTCATCCGATGGAGCTCGAATTGAAGTATTGGGTTGAGGCCGACCACGATGCAAACCGCAACGGAGAGGCTGACCCAGAGGAATACGTCAGCAAGATCGTTCGCAACAACACGCATGCCAAATCAAAATGGTTCATCACCAGCATCGATACCTCGCGCAATCCAAACATGGGTCGCGTTTCGTACTTCTGGGACGGTGGAGACGAGGCAGGTAACCCGCTCCACTTCAAGGTCCTCAACGACGACGACGAAATCATGATGTTTGAATCCGCAGAAGGGTTCCTTTACGACGACGCCACCTTCCGTACTCGCAAGGATTCCTCGGCCATCTTTACCGGTCTTGAGTGGTTGGGCCACGAAGACAACGATGCCGTTTATGCTGGTATGCCACAAACCATCAGCCTCGGGTTCATCGACGCCAACACCGCCATCGACTTCGAATTCATCTCCCTCGTCTTTGACTTCGAAGGACCCAACCCGGCCCGGGACGCTCAGAGGATCTCCTACTCAGGTGTGAACAACACGTTCTGGTCCGATTCACCCTACATCCACCTCTCGCCCACCAGCAAGATGACGCAAACGACCAACGAATCCGGTCTGCCTTGGATTCTTCTCGAATTCAACTTCAAGTTCAGTTGGGATTGGCCGGATGAAGAGATGGGCGACGTTGCGCTGATGTACAAGGAATTGGGCAGTTCAGACCCGTCTCGCATTCTGCTGCTGGAACACACCTTCCGGGTTGAGAACGATTTGATGTTGTCCCCCGCGGACTTTACGGTTGAAGACGTGAGCGAGCCTCGCACAGGCCCGGTCGCCGACGGTAGCCGTGTCCGCAAGGACGACCGTTTGGCCTTCAGCGGTCGTGTGGTCTACGAAGGCAGCCAAACCCCTGCACCCCGAGACGTCGGTATTCTTGTGGAGGTCTTTGACGGTGAGAAATTGTGGTCCGATGGCTCGCTGACCGCCGATGGTGAGTACGGTGTTGAGGTCCCTCTCTCCTCGGCTTCAACGCTTCAGTCCTCCCCATCGCGAACCTGCTTGATCTCCATCACGAACATTCCCGGACGGGGTGAAGACATGACGGGGACCCTCGTTTCCACCACCCTACAGGTCATCGTTGACGATGCCGCACCTCGTGTTACACGCCGCGTAGCACCGCTCAACGTCATCGATATTTCCGCAAGCAACGACCTCACCCAAGTGGCCGTTGAGTTCCAGGGGACCGAAGACGCCGACCTGACCGGCTCCAAGCAGATCGTTCACTGGGTCATGCGGGATGCGACCCGAACCATGACTATTGGTGCCGGCTCCACGTTGCTGGGCATGCAACAGGAAGGTCAAACCGTGAAGTGGACCGGCGTGGTCGACATCACCGCAGGCGGAACCATCCTTCCAAAGGCGGGCGATTTCGTCGGCTTCTACGTTACCGGTTACGACGCCGCGGGCAACCAGTTCCCGGTCGTTTCCAACTCAGAGGCCAGCCCCATTCCAGAGTTGGCGTCGGACGACACCGACTTTGAACGGCAATGGGTTCGTCTTGGCGCCGTTGGCCCCGAGCTTCAAATCCGAAACATCGTGTTGAGCGATGACCACATCGCCCCGGGGGCTTTGATCGACGTCCGAGCGGACATCTTCAACGCAGGGGGAAGCACCACGGCTCAGTTCAAAGTCGCCTTCTACGCAGGCGACAGCGATGAACCGTTCCATGTTGCTCGAGTGGTCGGTATTGATGCTGGCGAGACCTTCCCCGTTTACACAACCTGGGATTCGGAAGACGTGGACCGCATTCGCGTGGTCGTTGACGCTGAAAACGAGATTCCTGAAGCCAACGACGACGACAACACCGCCGAGCACGCCGTCACCATCGCGTACGCCCAATACCTTGGGTGGTTTGACTCGGTTCGCGAACAACCGCTTGCCTGGCTGTTCGCCTTCCTGAGCATTCTGACCTTGTCGATCGTGTTCACCGTCGCCACCAAGACCTCCATCGACTTTGGCGACGGCGCCTTTGAGGAGGACGAGTCCGATTGGGAAGACGACGATGATGACGAGTTCGACGATGACGACGACGATGACGATGACGACGATGACGACTCGACGGAGGAGTCGTTCGAGGATTCGTTTCCCTCGATATCGGCCGCCGCCTCGCGGCTCGCCGTTCGCGCGGGCGCGGGGGAGCTCGCCGCCGACGCCGCCGACGCGGGCGCGGCGGCGCGGGAGGCGCGTCTTCTTTTCCAGAC
>JAURDA010000036.1 GCA_030828165.1 Candidatus Poseidonia sp. | reverse complement strand
CATCTCCTCAACCAATTCGGTCTCTGCCAACAACACACGAAGGGCACGAAGTTCGTTGACGAATGGGAGGACTTTGCATTGGTCCGTGCCGCCTTTCTTGCACCGCATGCATCCGATTTCCAGATAGGATTCAAAGGATTCCGGCCCGCCCATGGGGGCCTTTCGTCCGAACATTGTTTTTCACGCTTCTTCATGGACGCTCACCGAGTGCCTTGGTTGCCGTGTTGGAACCGGGAAAACAATCCGTTAAAGGTAAATGAGCGGGATAAAGTGCCGTGAAAAACGTCGGAGGCATGGAAAGGGTGGCTCGGGCTGCCTTTGGCTCGGGCTGCCTTTGGTTCAGGCTTGGTTTTGTTCGATTTCTTTGCTACCGTCCACATTGAAGTTGTGTTCCTCGTGGTCGGGTTGTGGGGCGTGTTGACCTCCGCCTTTGGCTACTGCCCGTTCAACGGATTGTTTAACCGAAACACGTGTGCTGTGACCTTCGAGGCAAGCCAGTCGTGACCGTGTTCACGCCTCACCGGCTTCGTTGTACCAGTTGCCGTAGAAGTCATCGGCGTTGTCAACGCGAATAAACAGGTCAAGCGACGACCACACCAAGCTGTTGAAGCCGCTTTCCATGCCGGTTTGACCGCCGGCCTTGGCCGTCATGAATTCGAGCGTGTCCGACGGCGAATGCCATTCCTGCCAGAAGGAAATGTCGCCACCCGGGCTGAAGAAGTTGAAGGTGGGGTAGCCCGCTGAAAAGAAGGAGCAGTGGTCGGAGGCGCACGATTCCGCAATCTGCCAGTTGATCGGGTTCCCTTCGGTCGGCGTGTAGGCGAGGTCGTCTTCGATGGTTTCGCCCACCCACGCCATCATGCGGTCCATGTTGGTTTGATTGGCGCCGGCGATGCTGATGTCCCAATCGTACTTGGTTGGGGCAAAAATCTCACCACCGGGGCCAACGATGGGTTCGGTCAACGGGGTGATGGGGTAATTGAGGGACACCATGTCGAAGTTCATGTACGCCTTGACCGAGACGTTCTCGGGAAGATGGGCAACATATGCGCGCGAGCCGAGCAGGCCTTCTTCCTCGCAGGCCCACAGAGCGGCGACCACCGTGTGGTCAAACTCCATTTTGGCCAAGGCTTGCGCCATCTCAAGGGACACCGTTGAACCGGAGGTGTCGTCGTTCGCCCCTTCGTTGGTTCCTCCACTCGGTGGGGTGAACGCATAGGCGATGTCAAAATGACCGCCGATGACGATGTACTCGTCGGGGTTGGTTCGGCCCCAATTGTAGCCCACGACGTTCAGTTGGTCGGGGTCGTCCTCGTAGCGCGTGACCTCAACGAAATCGAAGCCATAGCCCCGCATGTTCTCGGCCATGGCTTCGGCTGCTGCTTCGTAAGCGGCACCGCCTTCGTGGATGGACGCTGAGGCGCACCAGCGGTTGTTGTAGGAACTGGTGAGCATGTCGATGGTATCGTACGCACGTCGGCCGTCGACCAGCATCAACTCCGCGCTCTCTTCAAGCGCAAGCGTGGCGTTCCAAGATTGGTCCCCGGCCGTGACGGCCAGGTCAATGCTCTCCCGCTCGGAATCCAACACCAACATCGTTACGCCGGTGGCCGAGGCCGGGAGGGTGAAGTTCACGTCATCGCGAAGCACCCCAAATTCGTCCATGAAGAACACACCGGGGGACCGACTGACGGTCCAATCAACCGTGCTGGTGAAGTTGAGGGTCAAGTACTGACCTCGGGTGGCCGTGGTCGGCATCGCTTCGCTCGGCGTCAACACGGCGACGACCGGTCCCGCCTCGTCTTCGCCAAAGCAACCCGAAAGCGGTGCGAGCATGAAGACGGTCACGATGACGAAAGCGGACAGACGTTGCACAGCATCAACCCCAAGAGCACGGTTCGAGCACCGTTTGACCGCCCATATACGGCTGCAAGACTTCGGGTACGGCCACGCGACCGTCCTCCAATTGATACTGTTCCATGATGGCCACCAAGGCCCGAGACGTAGCGACCGCCGTCGAATTGAGGGTGTGAACGACGGGTTGGTTGGGGTGTCCGGGTTGACCGTAGCGAATGCCCAAGCGGTTGGCCTGATAGTCGGTGCAATTTGAGCAGGAGACGATTTCCTTGTACTGCTTTGCACCCGGAATCCAGGCTTCCAAGTCGTACTTCTTTGCGGCGACCGTCCCCATGTCTCCGGTGCAGATGTTCACCACCTCGTAGTGGATGCCGAGGCTGTCCCAAAGGTCGGTGCAATTTTGCAGCAATTCTTCGTGCAAGGCCCAGGAGTCCTCCGGTTTGGCGATGATGATCTGCTCAATTTTGGTGAACTGATGAACCCGCCAAATGCCCAAATCGCTCTGGCCGTGGCTGCCAACTTCACGACGGAAGCATTGCGACACGCCGACCATTCGCATGGGCATTTGCTCCTCGGGGATGGTCTCGTCCATGAACATCGCCGTGAGCGGGTGTTCGGAGGTGGCGATCATGTAGTACTTGTCCGGTTCAATACCGTACATCACGGTTTCAAAGTCCCCCAAATCGGTGACCCCTTCGTAGGCTTCACGGTTCATCATCACCGGTGGCTGAACGAAGGTGTACTCGCGGGAACGAAGGAACTCCACCGCGTATTGCTGCAGCGCAAACTCCAGACGAGCCAAATCGCCTTTGAGGAAATAGAACCGGCTTCCGGTTATTTTTGCGGCCCGTTTGAGGTCGACCCATTGGTTCATCTCGATGAGCTCGTTGTGGGTTCGTGGCTCAAACGTGAAGGTCGGTTTCTCTCCGTGAACAGCGTGGGCCGTGTTCCCGGAATCGTCATCGCCAACGGGGACGTCGTCGTGAAGAATGTTCGGGATGGACATGCGCAGGCGGTCGCGCTCCTCCATCGCTTCGTTGGTTTTGGCCTCCCACTCCGCAATGCGCTCACCAAGGTCCGCAACCTGGGCGAGAATGCGCTGTGCGCCCTCGTTGTCGCCGGCTTTTTTCGCCGCCCCAATGCCTCGAGCAGCCTCGTTCTTCTCGCGGCGCCATTGGTCGGTCTCGTGGAGCAAATTACGCCAGTTTTGGTCCAATTCAATGACGCGGTCGATGTTGTCGTGAGGCAACCCGCGCTTGGTGTGGTCGGCGCGGATGACATCGGCGTGTTCTCGAAACATCGTTATGTCCAGCATGTGCATCACCACGAGATGTTGAAACTCAAAATTTCGCTTCCCAGGAAGAAGAAGCCGCCAATCAAGTATCCCAAGATGGCGCCGCCGTTGAGCAACGGAAGGCCGGCTTGGGCTTTGCCACGAGCCACGTAGGTCATCAAAGCGAGATAGCCGAGCAAGCCGCCCATGAGCGTGGTCATGGCGACACTGAAGGCAACCTCGGGGTCAAGCCACTGCATTGCTGACAGTACGAGCATCCCGGGGAAAATGACATCGCCCAATCCCATGAACATCGCTTCGCTGCTCTTGCGTTCGGGTCGGCGAGCGGGCGGTTGGCCAGGGGAGGCTTGGTCGGCGGAGACGGCCCGTTTGTTGTGTTCCGTTTCCTCGATGAGGGAATACTCCCTGTCCTGCGGGGCGACCAAGAGGATGGGAAGACGAAGCCCGATCATGGTGTCGGCCAAATCGAGCATGTGCTTGGAGCGGTAAACCGCCCAGAAATCGTAAATGGCGGCCAAGACCATGAAGAGAATGGCCAAGACCGGCACAAAGGTAACGCCCAACATCACACAAACGCCTGCTCCGAGCAGGACACCGGTGGTGTTGACCACGTACCATTCGCTGTGAACGACCAACAGGACGAGCAGCAGGACGGTAACGGCCAAGCCAACGAGAGTGGGCCCGAGCAGCAATTGCAACCCGTACAGCGGGAACATGTCCGTGGTCAGCTCTCCAGCGTGGACCGTGCTCGTGCCGTTTTCAACCGTTAAGAGGACGAGTTGCGTGCTGTTGTCATCGATGGCAAAGAACGCATGACGGAGGCCTTCGGGCACCGGGAAGGTCCCTCGGTCCACCAACGAAGTGGTGTAGAGCCAGTGAACCTCGGTTTCATCGGCAACGAGCATGTCGCTGTAACCCGATTCATCCAAATCGGTTAGCCGCAGCGAGGTGACGCTGTCCACCAAACCGTCCAGCGCCATCCGGTCTTGAACCGCATAGGTGGAATCCGCACCGGTTCCGTCCCATTCCACACCCGTCACGTGACCTTTGGACTCCCCCAACAACACCATGCGTTGGGCGGCGGTGGAGGAATCGGCTTCAAGAGCGGTGAAATTGACCTCCAAGAACGGCGAATACCCGACGTCGAAGGCGGAAAAGACGGCGTCTTCTTCGGGTTGGTACGCTGCGAGGTAAGTGGCGTTGAGTTGGGTGCCGGGTGCGATACCGATGCCACCCATGTTCTCCTCGAGCAGCACGGTGCCCGCTTGGGAGGGTGTCACGATGAACCACTCGTCGTCGTCCAACAAGGTGCTTCCGTGCACGCCTTCCTCCACGTCAAAGCCCGGAAGCCCCCATCGACCGCCTTCTTGGACGAGCAAATTCAATTCAGGGAAGGCTTGGAAACGAATCAGTTCGTTTCGTCCGGTGACGACGTAAACGATGTCGTCAACGGGTGCGGCCACTTCGCAACCCGGAGCAATGTTGGGCAGGTAGTTGATGTTCGGCTCAGCCCAGGTCTGGCAGGGGTAACTCGCTTCCAACGCTCCGGTCTTGGCGTCGACCTGCCAGATGTAATCGCCGCTTGCGAACATGAGCGAACCGTCGGCTTGTGTCATCGTCACGCCGTGGGTGTTGTCGTACACATTGTGGGCGTGCTGAACCGTCCACACCGGGAAGGCGTAGTTGTTGGACGCATCCCAAGCGCTGATGTTCACGGTTGAGTTCCACTCATCCGAACTCACATCGGCGAGAACGAAGCCGTTTTCTCCCCAAGTGCCGAGAACGTCGCCCTCCATGGACAAAGCGGTGTTGATTTCAAACGGCTCGGGGTCAAAATCCAAGACGAACATGTGGGCAAGGGGCACCAGGGAATACAGAAGAGCGAGGCTCAACACGGCGTACATCCCGTATTTGATGATGAATTCCTTTCCCCAACGAGCAAGGAAAATGATCAACGCCGTGAAGGCAAAGATCGCCAGGAGTTCAATCGCCACGTACCGAACTTGCGTGGCGCCCGATGCTCCAAAAGCATGCAACTCACCGACGTCGTAGTAGGGTCGGATGTACAGAGCAAGGGCGATGGTGGCGACGAACATGCCGGCCATGCCCGCCATGCCGCGCCACTGTTCGGCCATGAGCGACCCGAGAGTGTCGCCTTGCCGCAATTCGTCCTCAACTTCAGCGAAGCGTTTCGAGACGCGGCGTTGCCCACCGCTTCCTTTCGCATCGCTCATGAAGGTGCCACTCCGCTCTTCCATATCAGTCTCGCGATTTTGGCTCGGTCCTTTTCCGAGGAAAGAGGCTATCACGGGCCGCCCACTGCAGCATGCATGGATGAGCCGGACGGGTTGCGTTTGTGGCTCACGGAAACGAAGGCACGAGGCATGGCCTTGGGCGTGGAAGCGACGCATCGCGCCCTCAATGCGCTGAAGCTTGGCCCACCTTCGTACGAAACGGTTCACGTCGCCGGAAGCAACGGGAAAGGCACCACCGTCGCCACGCTGAGCGCCGCCCTCACCGCAAGCGGCATCACCAACCTCTCGTTTACTTCACCGCATCTCGTTCGCGTCGAAGAGCGGGTCCGTCTCAACGGTGTCCCCGTGTCCCGGGATGAATTCGACCGCGCCTTGGCCACCGTCAAAGCGGTCGAGGACAGCTTGACCCACCCCCTCACGTTTTTCGAGATCACCTTTCTTGTCGCGGCCGTCGTTGCACGTCGCCACGATGTCCGAGTGCTGCTTTTGGAGACCGGATTGGGTGGACGTTTGGACGCCACACGCGCGGCGGACGCCAACGTCTCGGTGGTGACCGCGCTCGCTCTGGAGCACACCGATATCCTCGGAGACACGTTGACGGACATCGCTCGGGAAAAGGCTGCCATTGCCCGCCCGTTTCAACCCCTTATCGCTCGCTTGCCCGAGGACACGGAGGTGCAACTCGCGATTGAAACCCTCGCCCAACGGGTAGGGAACCCCGCTCTCGGAGAGCCGAGTGGACCGGCCCTGCTCGAATGGGTTGCCATGGAAGAAAACGACGGGACTTTTGAGGAGGCCAAGCGGCTTTCCAAGGCCGTATGGCCGCACTTGAAAGCGACCGAAGGGGCCGATTTCCCTCCCTTCGAAGCCCTCCATTGGCCGGCGCGCATGCAACGTGTTCCAAGCCCCTCAAAAGTCGGAATGACCTACCTGCTCGACGGGGCGCACAACCCGAGCGGGATGACGAAATCGTGTGAACACCTCATCGCAACGCTCGGCGAAACGGGCGAGCCCTGGGGCTTGCTGCTCGGCAGTTCTCCCCAGACCGACATGGCGGCGTTCTTGGCCCCGCTCGTGAGCCTGACAAACGCCAACCCCCCCTCTGTGGTCCTCGTCTCCGTCCCGCAAGGAGGGCGCTATCCGGGGATTGACGGGCCCGTTATGGCCGATTACCTTCGCCAGTTGGGGGTGCAGGTTCACCGCATCACCACCACGCCCGCCGAAGCCGTGGCGTGGTTCGAGACGCAACCCACCGACATCACCACCGTTCTTTCCATCGGTTCGCTCTACATGCAGGGCAACGTTCTCGAAACGCTTGGAGCCACGGGCGACGACGCCCTAACCGTGCGGGCGAAGGTATGAAACCAAGTTGCCGCGTCCTCTTCTTTGGTGAGCGCATGAAGGCGAAACACTTGGCCATCCGTATCCAACAGTGCTTGGCCTTGGCCGAAGCCTCAAACTGCCCCCGGCGAACCTTTGGAGCCCTGCTGGTCGACCCCGACCGAAACGTGGTGCTGATGGACGGTTACAACGGCGGACCACGGGGTGGTGGCCGATTGTGCGGCGGCGAGGAATGCCTCCGCGATACGATGAACGTGGCCTCGGGAACCCGAGTGGAAATCGGTTGCCATCACGCCGAAATGAATCTGATCTGCAACGCTGCCGCCAACGGGGTGCCCACCAACAACGCCTGGCTCATCGTGACCGGGGAGCCCTGCATGATGTGTGCGAAACTCATCCATCACGCTGGCATCGCCCGAGTCGTCATCGTTGATGGGGGATTCATGGGCGAAAACGGCGTCGGTTATCTGGAGAACCACGGGGTTGAGATTCAACGCACCGAGGGCCCCAAAGATCCACGCGCTTCGGTCTGACGCAAGACGGTTGCCACCGAACACCACCAACGGTAAGGTCGTTCAACGAACCCGTAAACAAAGGGGGGAGGTTGCGTTGATGGTGACTCAAAGCCATGCATGAGCATCCAAGATGCTGAGGGCTGCGTTCGCTCACGGCGTGTAGTTGAGGAACATGAAGACGCCCATCGTGAAGACGAACAGCGGGACGATCAAAATTTCAAAGATGGAACGGTTTTGAGCCAAGATATCCAACTCCGTACCCAAATGCAGAACGGAGGCGTCGCCGGTCCCCGTGGTGGGAACAACCGTAAGCAGGGCGTTTTGAACGGTGGGGTCACCTCCCCAGTCGCGGAGGTGTTGTTCGGTTCGGGGAACACAATCACCGAGGATGTACAGCGGGTCGCCAACACCGAGGCCTCTCACGTCCCAACGCCAGTTACCTCGCTGCCAGGTGTCGATCACCGGCCCGAGGTCAACCTGTTTTTCGCTCCAGAACGCCGGGTCCACGATGATGCCGCCCGAACCGTCGTGGACAATGAACGGAACGCCGTTGGAGACCCGCTCTTTGTGATTCCAACTGCAAGACTGGTTGCCATCGCTATCGGTGGTGCACTCGTAGCGGTAGGAGTCCCACCTCCACGACACCAAACCTTTGTTTTCTCTGCCGCCAACTTCCATGACGGGCGTTCCGGCAACGGAGGGGCGCACTTGGCCCACGAGTTCGACTTGCCCCACCGCTGCGCTCCGAACGGGTGAGGTGGGCAAGTCGTTGACCAACCGAACGAGTTTGAATTGCTTCCATGCGCGGTAAAACCAAACAAGGTTTACCCCCGTGACCACGAAAGTAAGTCCCCAGCCCAACATCGTGTGGAACCACGAGCCGTCACGGGCTCGGAGGTCGGCGGCCAACCAAATAAACGAGATTGAAAAGAGGAGAGCTCCGATGGAGTACGGTGTCATCGTGGCCGGCCGTGGCGTCCCCATTTTGATGGGGTGTTCGGCGATGAGGGTGCCGTCGCCTTCCTGTTTGAAGGGATCTTCGAACGACGCCGGCAGGGGAGGTGCGCCAAAGAGCCAATCGTTCTCGGCATCTCTTGCTGGCGTGGAAGGTGTTTCGATTTGTTCAAAATTTGGCCCAAAGTGCGGGAAAGAACGCCCGGAAACGCCCAAGATGCCATCGCCGGAGGTGGTGTCGTTGGCCGATTCCGAATTTTGTTTTCGAATTCGCTTCAAATCCTCTTTGAGCGAAGGGCTGGTGCCGGCCATGCACGCCAGCCCGGCCAACCCGCTCAAAAGAAGCGCCCAGCGACCTCGGTCTTCCCGTTGCGTCACCTCGTCGGGAAGGACGGCGTTGCTGAAACCGCGGTTTTCGGCCACGGAAAGCAACTGATAGCGAACGGGGTCTTCCTCAACGAGCATAAAAACCGAAAAACGATGGTTGCCGCTCTGATTTTCACCCCGGCCAACGATATCTCGGCCGTATTCGCTGGAGCACTCAGAGAGCATGGAGCCTTCAGGGCTGAGCGAACCTTGCCTTGAGAAGGACGCATCGATGGATTTCCCGGCGACGTCCCGGAAGCGAAGCGAATGGTCAAAGAATTCAACACTGTAACTCCAGCTGCCACCGCCGTCATCGTCTTCTACCCATGTACACGATTCATAGCCGATGGTTCCGGATTCAAGTTCGAGCGGAACGACGACAAAGGCGGCGGTGCTGGCGTATTCATTGGTTTCGTACCCTTTTTGCAGCACACCGTATTCATAGTCGGAGGGATCGTCATGCAAGGCCAGCAGCACTTCAGCCTCCTCAATCCGGGGTACATCGGGAATGGAGAGGCTTGAGTTGTAGAGGAAGAGGCCGATGATCAGCAACACAGCGGAAACCACGTAACCTCCTGTGTTTCCAGTTGAGTTTGGAAAATGGAAGAATCCATGGTCCAAACCGTGGGCCTCGGACGGACCGGCCATGCTGGTCATTCCTCGGTGGCGAATATAAGTCAATTCCCCCTCAAGGGCTCATCCACTTCGCAAACCAGTGATGTTTTGAAACGTGAAAATGAACGGAGACAAGCCATGGTAGGGTGAAGTGCCGGGGGCAGGATTCGAACCTGCGAAGCAATATGCAGAGGAGCTTGAATCCACCCCCTTTGACCACTCGGGTACCCCGGCTTCGTGTTGAGCCGTGATGAACACTCTTCTTGACTATTCCTCTTGGACTTCGTCCACGAGCCCCCACGGAACCGGCGGAGGTGTTCGTTTTGACACGATGCGGCGGATTCGCTCCAGATGGTAGGCTTCTTCTCGCTCGGACCGCTTTTGATTCACGATCAACAACACCGCTCCCGCAACGACAACGGCCAGCACCGAAAGGCTCAGCACCGCCATGCTGCTGCTTGCCTCGTCGCCATCCGAAGCTTGAATGTCGGCCAAGGGAATGGGTACCAGCGGCGTGTGGCCCTCAAGTTGGACGCTCAGGCCCAATCGGCCAACTTTCCAGGCCTCAACGTTCCAAGAGACTTTGACCCACTCGCCGGTGGCGAGCGAGATGTTTTGCGAATCAAGCGTCCGCCCTTCATCGTCCAAAAGAACGACTTTGGTTTCACCGGGAAGCAGCCCTTCGTTCGCAATGCGAGCGTAAATCGCCACGTTGTCACCCACTTGGGGTCGGTACGGGGAGGCCGATATGTCGGTGAAGACCGGTTCAAACGCCACCCAGGTCATGCCGACGTTGAGCGGTGCGGAAACCGTTCCCAGCCCCGTCAACGCCCTCCCCGAGCGGTCGTTGGCTTCGAACCAGACCACGAGGAGATCGCTGCGGGTCAATTCAACCGCCGTGGGTTGGAAATTCACGACGCCCTCGTAAACGGTGTAGGCGTTCACCACGTCGATGATGGCGAGTTCGTCCACGCGTTGGGTGCCCTCTACGGGTTGACCCATGCGGTAGAACACGGAGTGCATCTTCAGCGGGCCGGGTGGCATGTGCGTGTCATCGTTCACGCTCAGCGTGATGCTGACGTTGTCGAGTTGATTGGAATCCAAGCGTTCCAAAGTACCCGGAGAAAGCACCAATTTGGGCGCACGGTCATCCAGCACCAGGTCGTACGCTAAGCCGCTGATTCCAAACGCTTCAAAGCCTTTTGGAGCGACGCTTACATTTCCATAGTCGTGGTACATGATGCCCTCGTTCATCGTGATGTTCAGCTCCATTTCCCCCGAGGGTGTGATGTTGAACGCACCCTCCATCCGACGTTCACCGTCGTTGAGTTCCCAAACGAAGTGGCCAACATCGGGGAGGTCACGGGCGAGAAGATCGGTGCCCTCGTGCACCACGGCCAATCGGTGGTGAATGACGTCGTTGCGGTGGAACCAATGCGTTGTTTCGTTGGATTCGCCGACCGGTTCCATCGTATCAACGATCTCGAGCCATCGCAAGGCAAGGGCCGTGCTTCCCGTCCACGCATGCGCATTGAGGTGATGCAGGCCCAAGCCCAAATCTTGACCCTCGTCGACGACCACCAAAGCCGGTGTACCCCCGTTTGAGGCAACGGATTGGGTGGCCGCCCAGTCCAGACGGAATCGGAAGGTGACGTCGTACGTGGACGAGAGCGGGCGTTGTGTGACCGAGACTTGCGGCAGCTCAAGGAAGCAGGTTTCATCGGCAGAAACCTCGCCGAATCGAGGCTCGTAATGCACGAAGCAGGAAGTCGGGGCTGATTCTCCCAACAAAGCGAGTTCAATGCGGTCCAACGAGGCAATGCCGTTGCCGTCGGAGAGGACGAAGGAAAACGAATGTTCGTGACCGGCCAGAAGACGACCGTCAACCGCATCCATCCGGATGTCGTCGATGTCCGCCACGGTATCGGCCCGTTGTTGAACGCGCACCGTCGCCAAGTCGTTCGCTTCACCAAAGTCGCCGCCGCCTTCAAGTGGGTTTCCAGCAAGGTCGTCGCCTTTGACCACGATGCTTGCTTTTCCTTCAAAGGCCCCGTCAGGGAGGATTTGGCTGGAAGAGATGAGGGGGAGGTCGACCTCCATCCCGGTGACGCCCCGGTTGACGCTCACGTGTTGCATCGTGTACTCCTCCGGGTCCATCACACCGTCGCCGTTGGCGTCGTTCTGACGTTCCAACCACGTCCAGATTTCCACACGGTTCTCCAATCCTTCCGCGTCGTTGAGTTCCATTCGCAACGGCAAATCGCGACCTGAAAGAATCACGTGGCCGTCAGCGGGCACCTCCCTTCCCGAATCAAGCAGCGACAAGGAGGCGACGTAGGGTGAAACCGTGTCGTGGAGCAACCGGGTGGGGTTGAGCACCACGGAGCGGTCCTCGCTGGAGGAAGCGTTGACGTCGGACGGTCCTCGACGGGAAAGACTCGGGCGAATTTCAAGCCAGGTGTTGCTCGGTACGCCGTCTCCACGACCCGGCGTGTTCATGGAAACCGAAAACCACCCGTCGTCTTGTATTTCGGCGGCCCAGGTTTTTGACCAGTTCACGGGGGCACCAACCCATTCGTCCTGACCACCTGAGACGTTCTTTGGTGGGACGGCTCGGAGGGTCACGCTGGCTTCACCTTGGCCCGCCTCGGCCCACTGGTCAACAATGCCCTCCAAGCGAACGCGGCCGGTGGCGACCAGCGATTCGTTTTCACCCAAATGATAGGGCCAAAAGGAATTGGTCCAATCGTCAAGGCGGCGCAACGAGGCGTCGACGACCGTGAAGTCCACCACCTCCAAGTCGTTCTCAACCTCGTTGAACGGGGTGCGTCGCACAAAGACCGAAGGCCCGACTTCCAAACCTTCCTCATCGGTGGCTTGGGCCAAGACGTGGACGTCATCAATATCGTCCAGCAACCAGGTGCTTGCAAAAGTCCAAGTCACGGTGCAGGCGTTGAGGGTGCACGAAACGTTGGAGGCTTGGGCTTGGAACGGTGAAACACCCGCCCCGGTCAGTTGCCTGAACCGAGGAGTGGTGTCCAAACGATCGACGATGACATGCGCGAAAGCATCCGAGAGCGAGGAGGAGGTGCTGAGGTACAACGCCACGTCCGAGATATCAGGCGCATCTTCGGTCAAATCAAGCGGATTTTGACGCTGGTGATGGGTGGTGAACGTCACCGAAGATTCCGGCAACCACCGTGTATGAAGCGGAGTCTCAACGCTTTCCATCATCAAGGGCAGGGTGTTGGCGGTTAAGCCCGCTCGGAGACCGCCGTATGCGGTGCGAACGTGCAAGGGGATGCTGAGCACCGCCCGGACATCCCCCGTGACGGACGCTTCTTTCGCTTCGTTGAGCAGGCTTGCATCCAGGTCAACATCCAACGTTTTGAACGAGGAGAGATGGGTGAAGTGGAGAACTTTGACGTCGGCTGAACCGACGAGGCCGACATCGATCTCACAGGAGAACAGGGAATAATTGGAGGAAACCGTCACCGAAAGCGAGGCAGAAGGGCATGCACTGGCGGTGGTGTAGGTGAACGGTTCTGCCCCGGAGGGGAGGTCTTGCGACATGCCGTTGATGGTCAACGCGAGGGATGCAGAGCGGTTGGTGACCGTCACCAACATCGACGCCCCGGGTCCCGGAACCGACCCCGAACGCTGAACTGCATGGTAGGTGAGCGTCAGGTTGCTGTCGTTGAGAGCGAAGGACGGCACGGGAACGGAGGGGTCCCACGTTGCTGAACCGCCGGGATGATCGATTTCCGCCAAGCGGCCGTTCACGCCGAAGGTGGCCGACATACCGGAAGGCGGCCAATCGAAAACGGTGGCGTTGTTCCACCCCAGCTTCAATTCGGGGCTTTCGGTTGGACGAACACAATCCAGTTCGGCTTTGCTTCGCTCGACCACTTCACCTCCCGAGGCTGAGACGGTAAAGGTCGGATTAACCGAAAGTTGCCCGCTCAAGGAGTAGTTCAGGTAGGTGGTTTTGACGGGTTCGGATTGATGAGAAGAGGCGTAAAGTTGCGGTTGGGCCATGGTCCACGTGAGGTTGTCACCGATGTTGGTGACGCGATACCCGTCAAACGGACAAGCGAGCATCGCAGGAAGCGGCAACGAGAACGGTGCGTGAACGACCAAGTCCCCGTCGGCATTGACGGACGAGGCGTTGGCACCGTCGGGGTAAGCCAGCACGTGTTCCGGTCCAATGAAGGCCGTTCGACCCAAGGTCATGCTGTGAATCAGCGGCGTGACAAAGGTGTCGTTGGTGGCCATCTTCACGCGAACATGAACGGAGGCGTGCTCCAGTGGGTCAACACTGAGGACGGCGGGGAGCGTGAGGTTGCTGTGGCCGTCGATGGGTTGGCCTTGCGCATCAAGGACATCAATGCTCAGCGTGGTCCCTTCCGGAACGGTCGACCAGCCGTCAAGCCATCCGTATCCAAACAAGGGATGCGGCGCAAGAGAAGGTGAGGTCCATTCTCCAGAGGTTTCGAAGACGTCGATTTCAACGCCGGCATCGTCGATGTACCACCCATCGGCCTCGACGTAGGTGTCGGAGAAAAAGGAAAATCGCGCCTTGACGGTTTGACCGGAAAGGTTCGAGAGGTCGTACGTCTTCAACTCAAAGGGTCTGTTTTTGTTCGTATTGCAACCGTTTGGAACGCTTGAACCGTCGATGATCCCTTGACCATAAAACGGTGAATTGAGGTTGACGTTCGAGATTTGGTCGTGAAAACCGTTCAGGTCTGGAGGTAAAAACCACCATGTTTGGCCACCGTCGGTGGAGATGGAGACCGCTCCCCCGTCCCAATTGGCTTCCGCACACACCCATGACTGGAACGCCAGACGAGCGGAGGCGTTGGTTGGAATGCTGTATTCTTCGGTCACGAGGTGCGTGTGGATGTTGTTGGTGTACTTGGTGGTCAGGTTCACCGCTGCTCCGTTGCTGCCCGAGTGAAATTGACCCGGTCCGTAGCCCGAGGTGTTTCGTGTGGCTCCAACTTCCCATCCATCCGGCCACGTGCCTTCGATCAACCATCCCGGAGGCGCAACCATCGTTTGCTCAAACGAATTGGTGGTGCTCTGTGGCCCGTTCATCCCGAAGTTCGTTGTCCATATCCATTCGTTCACCGATGACGTGTTTGCGCGCCACCCGTTGGGGTCGCCGTAAACACCGGCCGGCGTCGTGGTGAAATTCGCAACTTGAATGATGTCCGCTTGCGGTGTTCCCCGGCCATCGTGAATCACCACGTCGTCGATGGCAACGCCCTCCCATCCGGACGAGGCAAAGCCTCCGAAGCCCGTTTGGTGGTTGGTTTGGACGTGGAACTCAAGCAACACCGAAGACGCGTTGGGATGCGAGGCCAAACCGCTTGGCAGCGAATAGAAGACGGGAACCCAGCCCAACGATTCGTCCGTGTAGAACGTTCCTTGGGACGTGAAACCGTTCCCCGGTAGACCGGGAATCCCCGAGACGGACTGCCAAGTTGTCCCGTTGTTCATGCTGAGCGCCACCATCAGGTTGTCGGAAAAAGCGCCTTCCAAATCCCAATTGGCCCAAAACTGCAACTCCAAGGTGCCCGTTGTTCCCGACACATCAGCGAGAACGTACATCCTTCCGTCCGCGTTGTTGGCGTAACTCCCGGAGAGGTTGCCGTGGAACCACGCCCCGGGTTGGTCGCCTTGGTTGGCGAGGGTGAAATTGTCGATGTACCAACCTTGCCGGGTGCCAACCGACGCCGAGGTTTCGTAGCAAGCACGCACCTCGAGCGTTGTTGTCGAGGCGTTGATCAGCCCGTCCAAGGCGAATTCCGCTCGCTCCCAAACGGTGGATTGGCCGGACCAAACAGAAGCGGGTGCCTGTTGCAACGACGATGCGTTCGGATAGGCGACGGTGGGGTTCAGCGTCTGCCAAGTGCCCCCGTTTCCTCGCCACTCCATCCACGCAGCATCGTCGTCGTGAAGCGATAACCAGTGGTCAAAGGTCAAACGATAGCCAGCGACGAAGGCGGGAACGGTCATTGGAGGCGAGGCAAGACAACCGCTCATGTTCGAGGTCAAGCCCCCAAGGGCTTGCGTCGTGAGCACCCGTTGACCTTGGGTAGCGTTGGTGGGTTGGCCAGCACCAGCGCCGTTCAGAGGCAAAGCGACCACGTTCCAAACCTCGTGGTCCGGACCTTGCCCTTCCCAGTCGGGGAGCGTTTCCACCAAGGTCTCAAAATCGGTCAATGAGGCAACCGTGGAAACGGGGGAAAGCGAGAGTTGTCCGCCATGACCGATGCCCAGGGTGCCGTTGTGCTGCCCGCTCCAGCCAGCGTTCAAGTCGATACCGAATCGGTGCCCCGTCAATCCGGTGTCGGTCCACGTCGGCGTGACATCAAGGCGGCCGCTGCTGAAGGTTTGGTTGGCTGGAATGCTGAGCATACCGTTGTTCGTGGTGTTCACGCTCGTCGCGTTCAGCGTTGGGGTGAAAAACGTCGCAAGAGAGGGGGTTGAGACGTTGTTTTCCAACGGTTTGGCGAGCGGAGTCAGCGTCATCAAGACCATCAGCAGGCACAATCCGACGGCCGACCGACAACGCTTCGCGTCGTTGGCCGGGCGGGATTGACCGGGTTTCATGCTCATGCACCTCGCTGTGCGAGGTGAAGCCTCCGAATATGAAAGGGTGTATCGGTTGCTTCAGGGCTCCTCACCACCGAGAGGCGGGTGAAGGGTTCAATATCCGTCACCGTTTGGTTCGCTCCATGTCCACCGCCCGAGATCTCAACAGCGCTCAAGCGCAAGAGATTGAGGAGCAATTGTTCTCGGTCCATCGCCAGCAACTTCCCCGCCAAGTCCCCATTCCGCTGCCTCGCCCGGACTTTTGGGACATGGTTGCTGCCTTGCTCTCCACCTTGGACGTGCAGATCCAGAACATGGTGAGGAAAGGGGCGACGGACATGCGCTTGCAAAACCTCCAGAAGCGTCAAACCAACATTCGACGCATCGCTTCGGAACTTGCCCGCAAGCGCATGGTGGCAATGATGCAACATGCAGCGAGCCAATCGCTTCGCAGCGGCGTTAACCCAAGCATGGCCCACGAGCTTCCCTCGTTGGACTGGCAGCGTCACGACCCCGCCGAGAAAGCCTTCTATCACGCCCTGCAACTCAACGTTGACCGGTTCAAGAAGGAAATCGATTGGAAAGGCATGCAGCAGGGCATTTTGAGCGAGGTTGGCGACCGGCCCGTCACCCACGCTCCCGGTACGATGCAGCTTGATGCGTTTGTCGGCGAGGGTGAATTGTCAAACCAACCCCCCCCGGATTTGGCGTTTGAAGATTCTCTTCCGCCCCTTGAGAGCAAGGAACTCGACGAAGAGCGGTGGATGGACGATGCGGAGTGGGTTGATGAAGAGGCGTACCTGCTTGCCGATTTGGAGCAGCAAGACGGTGTCGAGCCGGACCGTGCTCAAGCTCGCAAGCCCAATTCTGACGGACAACGCCACGGGGCGGCCATGGAGTTGGCGCCGTCAAGTGCACCCATGCCGGTGATCGAAGCACCACCAGAAACGCCGATTCAACACCAAGAGGACGACAGCGCTTCGGAAAGCAACGTCCGTGTTCGTATTCTGGAAACGCTTGCAGAACCCATCCTGAACGATGCGGGCGAGGCGCTCGTGCTCGAGGCGGGTGATGTTCACGTGCTTGACGAGACCACGGCTTCGTGGCTCATGGACGCCGGTGTGGCGGAACGGGCCGACCTTTAGGGCGTGTTACGGTAAGGCCGCATGCGAAATCGCAGGACGTGCCAGGTTGCTTGCAACAACCGTCAAGCCGGTCAAGGTGACGTCGCTTCAGTTCATCGTCCGCATCGAGATCTCAATGCTAACGGTGTCGGGAATGGGGATTTTGGTCACGGCTCGCAAGGCGGTTTCGTCCTTGCCGGTGGTGATGTCCATCTCGAGCAAACGCTTGTGGATTCGGAGTTCCCAGTGGTCGTAGGTCTCGCTGCCTTCGCCGTCGGGTGCCTTGCGAACGGGCACGACCAATCGTCGGGTCGGCAAGGGGATGGGGCCACGAAGGGTGATTCCACCGCTGTCGCAGATGATCTTGATTTGGCCGGCGACGTCATCAATGTCCTTGTGGTTTTCACCGGTCAACTTGATAACGGTCACAGCGGCCATTCAATCTCCTCCAACACCAATGTTCCGTGAGCGAACTCACTTCTTCTCGATCTTCAAACAGACACCTGCGGCCACGGTCTTACCCATGTCGCGGATGGCGAAGCGGGACAACTCAGGGAAGGTGTCCATTTGCTCGATAGCCAATGGCTTGGTTGGCTGGAAGCGGATGAGACAAGCGTCACCGGTCTTGAGGAAGGAAGGGTTGGCTTCCTTGCCGGACTTGTTGGTCTTCTCCAGGAGATCCATGAACTTCACAGCGACTTGAGCGGTGTGAGCGTGGAACACCGGGGTGTAACCGACGGAGACGACCTTGGGGATGTCCATCAACTGGATTTGGCCGACGAAGGTCTCGTCGTGACGCACGAAGGTTGGAGCGCTGTCGGTGTAACCGGCAACATCACCACGGCGGATGTCGGTGGTGGCGAGACCACGAATGTTGAAACCAACGTTGTCACCGGGCTCGGCCTTGTCGACCATCGTGTGGTGCATCTCAATGGACTTGACCTCAGCGGACTTCTGAGAGGGGTTGAACACAACGGTCTTGCCGGTGTTCAGGGTCCCGGTCTCGATCTTGCCGACGGGCACGGTACCGATACCGCCGATTTTGTAGACGTCCTGAATGGGCAAGCGAAGAGGCTTGTCAACAGGCTTGTTAGGCATTGGCGTAGCGTCGATGGCCTCGAAGAGGGTGGGTCCGTTGTACCAGGGGCACTTGTCGGACTTCTCGAAGACGTTGTCGCCGTTGAGGGACGAGGCAGGAATCATGGGGACGTCGTCGGGCTTGAAGCCGGCCATCTTGAGGAGGCCAGAGACCTCAGCGCAGGCAGCCTTGTACTTCTCCTCGGTCCAGTCAACACCGGAGATGTCCATCTTGTTGACGTGGACGATGAGGCCCTTGACACCAAGCACCTTGGCCAAGAAGGCGTGTTCCTTGGTCTGGGCGTTGACACCGTCGTTGGCTGCGCACAGCAAAACAGCGGTGTCAGCTTGGGAGGCACCGGTGATCATGTTCTTCACGAAGTCACGGTGACCTGGTGCGTCAATGATGGTCCAGTAGAAGTTAGGGGTGAAGAACTCCTTGTGGGCGACGTCGATGGT
>JAURDA010000035.1 GCA_030828165.1 Candidatus Poseidonia sp. | reverse complement strand
TATAGCACGGTGAATATGCCCCTGCTCCTTGCACACACCGCCCGTCAAACCATCTTAGTTGGGGGTGGGTGAGGCTGCGCTTCATGGCGTATTCGAGCCTGTCTTCGACAAGGAGGGTTAAGTCGTAACAAGGTATCTGTAGGGGAACCTGCAGATGGATCACCTCCTAAGAAACCGGAGGCTGGGGTCGCTTGCGACCCCAGTCTCCAACCCTTTTTTTATCGCCCACAAGGTTTACTTTTTACACCAAAGTGAAGGGCCAAGCGTGGGCTTCACCGGAACTCGGTCACCAATTTCTGCTCAATCGTTGTTCTGAACGTGAGCAAGGTCAAGGTCGGGGCGTGAGCGTTCACGGTGATGGTTGCACCTCGATTGAAGTGAACTTCGTCCCATCCGTCTGGAACCACGTAGCCGCGGTGCATATCGGAGGTGATGGTCGTGTCAAGGTCGGTCCATGCACGCCAAGCCCATGGATGGGTGGCACGTTGATCCGGGGACAAATCCCGTGCGAAGACAAAGTAGTGGCCTTGGCCGTGTTCAGCAAGGGCGTCTTGTTGCAAGGCCTCAAAATCGGATTCGCTCATGGCGTTTCGCAACCAGGCTCCTTGGCCAAGCCAGGTGGAAAACAACAAGCCGCTGCTGTGTTGATGGGTTTGCTCAGTTCCTCTTCGCAGATGGTACTTGCTCGGCGCATATTGGTGCGTGTTGGCGATGAGCAGGTCGTTCATGGCGGGGTCGGTGGTGTAGCGGTTGCCGGACGTGGTGTCGATGATGGCTTGCAATCTCGGAAGCGTGTTCACCAACGCTTCGCCCGAGAGCACCCGCCGAAAATCGTCTTCAAACGTTGTGACCGAGGAATCCATGTAAAACCCAAGACTGCCTTCGGGGTCGTCGGTCCTCGGGTGGGAATTCACGCCCATCACCGGCGTGGCGGCATCGATGTTGTGGGAAAGGGACGTGAGGGTTCCGTCACCGCCAAAGACCACGACGAGGTCTCGTGCGATGAAATCGGCTCGTCGCACGTGTTCTCTTGGCTTGAAATCAACGTGGTGCTCATCACCGGTGGACCGATGGAGCATTTCTTTGAGCGTTTGCAGGCCAGCATCGTGAACTTCCTCGAAGTTCTTTTTGTAGACGACCAAGATGTTCACGCTCTCCCCCCTTGTCTTCATGGAAGTGGCTCTGCTTCAAGAACGCAACCCTCGTACGGTGCTCGGCCAACATCCATAAGCGACCTGATGCATGTCTATGCATGGAAGGAACGTCGCCGTGGGGTGATTTGCCCGAAGACCAACCGAAGCCCGAAGACGTCACCGCTGTTCCGCAGAGCGTTTCCATCTCCGAAGGATTTGCACCGATGAATTCTGGCACCCTCCTCTCGGGGACCACCCAAATGCCAGCAGGGCAGGTCATCTATCTCCAGCCTCCCTCCAGCGCTCCAAAAGTCATCGGTATCTTGGTGATCATCTACGCCGTGATCGGATTGCTCGGGAACGTCTTCTCGCTTCTCGGTTCTTCGGAAATGGGCAACAGCACGCTCATGGCCCTCGATCTTGGCAACTTAGCGGCCGGCGTTGCGACCCTCGTGGGCGGCGTTATGCTTACGAAATACGAGCGGCGCGGCGTTATGCTTCTTCTCGCTGCAATTGTCGTCTCGACGCTCATTGGCGTGGGCCAGTTCAGCATGACCGAGGATCTGTACGCACAAATGTTGGAAGACGGCGACATGACTGAGGACGAGTATGACCTCGCCATGGAGGCGAACGGTCTCATTCAAGGCATTGGAACCGTGATGTTGGTCGTGTGCGGTGGTGTTTGCGGCCTTATCGTTGCGATTCCCTTGATGATTTCCAACAACGGTTTGGACAGCAGCAAGTTGTTCGGATGACAGGATGGGCCAAGCGCTCCGTTGTGGCCAAGAGTGATGTTCATACCTCTCGGGCCGTTCGCACGACCATGAGCGAAGATGTGGTCATTGTTGGCGGTGCACGAACACCGTTTTGTGAATGGGTTGGCGGAAAGCGAGGCGACGGGAAACCCGGTGGTGCCTTGAAGACCGTGAGTGCCCAGGAGCTCGGGGCCATCGCCATTCAAGGAGCGCTTGAAAAGACCGGGACCGCCGCTGAATCGGTGGATCATGTGGTCATGGGCTACGCTTTGCAAACCTGTTCTCAGTCCATCTACGGCGCTCGGCATGCCGGACTGAAAGCGGGCATTCCCCAAGAAGTCCCGATGCTTACGCTCTCCCGCATTTGCGGCTCAGGCATTCAATCCATTGTCTCCGGGGCGCAAATGATCATGCTCGGTGAGGCCAAGACGGTGGTTTCAGGCGGGATGGAGAACCTATCTCAAGCCCCTCATATCTTGCGTGGGGCTCGGGACGGCTGGAAACTTGGACGCTCGCCCAAGGTCGAGGATTACATGATGACGAACCTTCAAGACATGACCTGCGGACTTTTCATGGCGCAAACTTCCGACGAACTCTGCCGCCGCAAGGGCGTGAATCGTGAAGAAATTGACACCTTTGCAGCCCTTTCGCACGCCCGAACCACCGCCTCCATCGAGAACGATGTTTTCGAAGGCGAAATCGTCCCGGTCACCATCAAATCCCGTCGAGGAGAGACGGTGCTGACGCACAAAGACGAGGACCACGTCGTTCGGGGGACAACCCAAGAATCGCTATCAGGTCTACCGACCGCCTTCGGTCCCGAATCCTTCGTGACCGCAGGAAACGCATCGGGCGTTGTCGACGGTGCTGCCGCTGTGGTCATCAAGTCGGCAAGCCAAGCAGAGGCCGACGGCGATGCACCGCTTGCCCGAATTGTGTCCTGGGGCATCGTCGGGCTTGAGCCCGCCATCATGGCCTACGGCCCGGTCCCCGCCTCAAATCAAGCGCTTGAACGCGCCGGCCTGACCGTTGCCGACATCGACCGTTGGGAAATCAACGAAGCCTTTGCGGGACAAGCGGTTGCTTGCGTCAAGGATTTGGGTCTTGATGTCGACAAGGTCAACGTCAACGGCGGTGCTGTTGGTCTTGGCCATCCGTTGGCCGCAACGGGGACTCGCCTCGTGCTCACGCTCGCTCACGAGTTGAAACGCTGTGGTGGGCGCTACGGCGTGGCTACGGCGTGCATCGGCGGCGGTCAAGGCATCGCCATGGTGATCGAATCCATCGATTCCTGAGGCCTCGTTCATCAGCACCGTCGCCTCGGCTTTCCGCTTTTTGACATGGAAAGGTTTCAAAGGGTAACGATGGGTGGAGCGAGCATGGAACCTGCTGAAATTGCCATGATTGCTGTCCCTGCCGTTCTCGTCCTCATCGGCGTGATTTGGTTTTTCTCCATTTGGAATCGCCTCGTGAGCCTTGAAGAAAACGCTGAACAAGCTTGGAGCAACATCGATGTTTTGCTCAACCAACGCTACGACATGATCCCCAATTTGGTCAACATCGTCAAAGGGTACGCCGAGCATGAGCGTGAAATCTTCGACCAATTCGCCCAAGCGCGCAACACGGCAGCCGGTGCACTCGCTCAAGGCGATGTGAAGGGCGTCGCCGCTGCTGAAGGCCTGTTGGCGGGCATGATTCCTCGCATCAACATGGTCGCCGAACAATACCCCGACCTGAAAGCCAACCAGAACTTCTTGGGTCTCCAAAACCAACTTGTTGGTCTTGAAAACCAAATCGCCGACCGCCGGGAGTTTTACAACGCTGCTTCCACGAACTTCAACAAAGCCATCAAGATGATTCCTTCGAACATCGTCGCTGGCATCAAGGGATGCACGGAGCGCCAACTTTGGACGGTCAGTGCACAAGTGCGAGAGAACGTCCAGATCACCTTCTGAGGCAACCGTTGGCTGTTCGCAGCCCATACTTGAGGTGAACATCGTTGTCGGATGCCCCCGTGATTGATGCAACCCCCAACCTTCGGTTGCTCGGCACCGCCCACATCGCCACCTCATCCGTTGAAGCGGTTCGCCATCACATCGCTGAATTCCAGCCCGACGTTGTGGCGGTGGAACTGTGCCAGAGTCGCTACGATGCCTTGGTCAACGACCGTCGTCTCGACAAGGAAGGTTTGCTTCGCGTGATTAAGGAGGGAAAAGCTCCGATGGTCCTGCTTCAGTCCATGCTTTCCGCTGAGCAGCGAAAATTGGGTTTGGACGAAGGCCAGCAGCCGGGCGCCGAATTGCTCGCAGCGGTGGAGGAAGCCAACGAAGCCGGTTGCGAGGTCGCTTTGGTGGACCGTGACATTCAAACAACGCTCCGAAGGGCTTGGAGGCGCATGAAACTCAGAGAGAAATGGCGCTTGTTGACTTCCCTATTGGACGATGATGAGGAAGAGGAAGACCTTGATGTCAACACGTTGCTCAAGGACACCGACCTTCTCTCGAGCATGATGGAGGAACTCAAAGGCTTCTCGCCCGGTGCAGGGCATGTTCTCATCGATGAGCGGGACCGATACATCGCTTCCAAACTCCAATCGCTTGACAGCGAGAAACGGGTGTTGGCCGTCCTGGGAGCAGGTCATCTCAAAGGTGTCTCGAATCTCATCGGAAAGTCCGTTTCTATAGAAAACGAAGAACTTGATGTCGTGCCCTCTCCCTCCCGGCTTCGGCGGGTGGTTCCGTGGGCGTTTCCTTTGGTGATGTTCGGGGTACTGGCGGCGTTGCTCTCCACGAGCAGGGACGTCGACTGGTTGACTTTTTTCACGGTGTGGACGGCAGCAAACGCCGTGTTTGCAGCCCTTGCGTGTTTGATCGCTCGTGGCCATCCGTTGGCCGTCTTAACGGCGGCCTTGGCCTCGCCCATCACGTCACTGAATCCCGCCCTTGCAGCGGGTTGGTTTGCCGGTTATGTGCAACTGAAGATGGCCGAACCGACGGCGGAAGACCTGCAGCGCTTCCTCAAATTGGATGAATTCTCTTCGTTTTGGTCCAATCCTGCAGGGAAGGTGTTGCTCGTGACCGCCCTCACGAACCTTGGCTCCATGCTTGGCGCTTGGGTGACACCGTTCATTCTGCTCGGTGGATGGGGCTTGTTGTAAACGGACGAAGGACCTCCAACACGTCCACGTGCGCCTCAACATCGTGCACCCGCAACATGTCGATGCCAGCATGGTGAGCGACACAGGCCAACGCCAACGTGCCCGGAAGTCGGTCAGCTGGGTCGTTGTGTCCGGTCAAATGGCCGACGATGCTTTTGCGGGAAACACCCCAGAGGAGCGAAACGTCTTCCTCTCCCCCTATTTGCTTGCCCGCTTGCAACAACTCGATGTTGTGATGCTGTGTTTTTCCAAATCCGATGCCCGGGTCGAGCACGATGAGTTCGGCTGGATGGCCTTGGTCAACCAAGGTGCGATGTTTGGAAAGCAACGCCTCGGTGACCTCGTGCGTACAATCCTCGTAGGATGGATGGCTTTGCATGGTGCCCGGCTCGCCTTGCATGTGCATCACGCATACGGCGCATCCGGCGTTGAGCACGACCTCCATCATGGCTGGGTCCCGAAGCCCCGAAACATCGTTGACCATGTCCGCTCCGGCTTCAAGCGCTGCTCGGGCGACCTCGGCACGGCGCGTGTCAACGGAAATGAACGCTGAAGGTCTCGCACGCCGGAGAGCGTCGACCACCGGGACCACGCGCTTTGCCTCAACGTCAACCGGCACCGGGTCAGCACCCGGGCGCGTCGATTCACCTCCGATGTCAACCCAGGTCGCTCCGGCGTCCAACATGGCGACCGCTCGTTCCACCGCTTCCGCATCGTGGGCTCGACTCGCGGTGTAGAAGGAATCGTCGGTCACGTTAACGATGCCCATGAGTTTGGGGACGCCATCAAAGCGAAGCGACCGTGCTAACGCCGTTCGGCGTTGGTTCTCAACGGGGAAGTCCAAGGGCACAATGGTGCCCAGTTCGGCAGGTTTCATAAGATGTTACGCCGAAGGACCTCGCATGACGGAGGCGGATGCCACGCTTGATTTTGACGAATTGGTGGGTGGGCTTCCATCATCCTCGAACGGTCAACTCCCGCAGGACACCGAATTCGCAGAACGTATCATTCGTCGATTGAAGCCGGAGAACCAACAACAAATGTTTGATCTCGCCGCACGCCAATCCAAGATTGGAGGGATGCTCATCACCCTCATGGTGGTGGTGTGGTGGTTGTTTATCGGGGTTGACCAGGATGACATGAGCGCAGGGGTTTCCGTGTTTTTCGGACTTGATTTCGGCCAAGCCGCCTTGGCCGTTATGGGGCTCTCGATTGGTTCGGCCATTCTGACGGAGTTCAGCCGTGACATGGGGAAAATTCTGCCCTCAACCGTAGCGGGCGGCATGCTCATTCTTGCTGGACTCTACGTCGCTGAGCCGTTCGTCTCCGCGTTGTTCTTGAGCGGTTTCGACCTCACGATGTCCGAGAGCATTTGGCGCAGTGTTCGGCTGGGCGTTCTTTGGGCGGGCATGTCGTTTGGCGCCTACCAAATCGTCAACGCCATGTTGCTGAACTGGCTCATCCGCTTCTTGGATTCAAACGGATACGACTTCTCCGGTATCGGTGAATCCAGTCAAGAAATGGAGCCCCGCCTGACCTTGAGCCAAGACGGATGACCTCATCCTGCACCACGACAACGAGCGTTGTCAAAACGCTATGCTCATGAAGGAACTGCTGGTCGTGAAGGCATGACCGCCCATGCGTTCAAGGTCCTTCGGTTGGGCCATCGAAAGGGGCGTGACCCTCGGATCACCACCCACCTTGCCCTTGTCTCTCGTGCCCTGGGCGCAACGGATTTCTTGCTTGCAGGCGATGAAGACGAGGGGTTGTTCGACAACGTTCAATCGGTGAACGAGCGATTTGGCGGTGCGATGAACTGCGAGCATGTTGGTGCTGGCCTGAGTTGGTTGAAGCGCTTTTCAACCGATGATGCTGGAGACGGTGAACCCGGTGTTACGGTGCATCTTACGATGTACGGCGAGCCGTACAGGTCCGTGATTCCTCGCATTCGGCGGGACCGTCCGGTCACGGTGGTCGTTGGCGGGGCAAAGGTTCCCAGCGATGTCTTTGAGCACGCTAACTACAACGTGGCGGTGGGTAACCAACCGCACTCGGAGGTTGCCGCCCTTGCGCTGTTCATGGAGGCGTGGTTTGGGGAAGGTGGCACCGAGCGTCATTTTCCTGACGCCCGTCTCGTGATCGAGCCCTCCGCACGAGGGAAAGCCGTCCACGACAACGAGCGTGATGAGGAAAGTGACGATTCGCTTACTTGATGCCCTAAGGCGTTTTTATCTCGTTTTCGAGGGGAGGATTTCCCTCAAGGATTCATTCTTTTTGACACCCAATCATTATGTGCGGCCGATTATGACAAAATTCAATGTTAGGCGGTGCTATCGGGAACACGCGTTCTCTGCCTGCCACGCATCGCCTTTACAATCCGTCTTCTCTTGATATTCCGGATGCTGCAGATGGGCTTGCCGACGCGCCGGATTTGCCTGCTGGAGCCAACGGACGGGGTGTCCTGCTCACGGCCGATGGAGGGCGTTATCTCGGGGAATTGTTTGGTGCCAAAACCATCGGAACCGGTGAACTCGTCTTCACCACGGGCATGATGGGGTATCAAGAATCGTTGACCGACCCCTCCTTTGCCGGTCAAGTGTTGACGTTCACTTACCCGCTCATCGGGAATTACGGCGTCCATCTCGGGGCTTCGGAATCCTCCAAAGTATGGCCCCGTGGCGTCGTGGTTCGTCATGCCATGAACCAACCCGATCACCGAAACGCCGTGGGTACGGTCGACGAATTCCTCCGTCTGCACGGCGTTCCGGGCATTCATCGCATCGATACACGGGCGATCACCAAGCGGGTTCGCGAATTGGGTACGGTGCTCTGCGTCTTTGGGCCGCTGGACCAAGAAGACCACATGAGGGACGTGCTTGCAACGCTTACTTCGCCCGAACTTGAGGACCTCGTCGATGAAGTCTCCATCGATGAGGTGTTGGAATTGAACCCCGGTTCAACCGATGAATTGGGTGCAGCAAAACCGCGTCTCGGTGTTTTGGATTGCGGGGTCAAGCACAACATCCTTCGCCATCTCTGCATGCTGTTCGATGTCGTGTGGTGCCCTCCCGACGTCTCTTACGAGCGCTTGAGAACGGACTACGCCATCGATGCCTTGTTCTGCAGCAACGGTCCGGGCGACCCCGCTCACCCCGGAAAGGCCACGCTAGCGCGTCACACCCTGGCGAAAGCTGTTGCCGACGGCATCCCCGTGATGGGAATCTGTCTCGGTCATCAATTGATGGGGCTTGCTTCCGGCCTTCAAACCTACAAGATGCGTTACGGCCACCGGGGTGCGAACCAACCCGTTGTTGACCTGCAGGACCGCACGGTCTCCATCACGAGCCAGAATCACGGATTTGCCGTGGCCCATCCCAACGACGGTATGCTGGCCGCCCACCCCACCGGGGCGACCTCGCCTCCTGCAACCAACCTGCACGGTGCGGAGGTCGAGGTGCGTTACATCAACGCCAACGACGGAACCGTTGAGGGTCTTGATGTCGTTGGCAAACCCTGTTTTACCGTTCAATTTCACCCCGAGGCTTGTCCAGGCCCTCACGATGCTGCGCCGCTGTTTTTGCGGTTCCGAGCCGTGGTTGATGCTTACCTTGGAGGTGAAGTTTGATGCCACGGCGCGACGATTTGGAGACCATCATGGTGCTCGGTAGCGGCCCCATCAAAATCGGTCAGGCAGCCGAATTCGATTTCTCCGGCTCCCAAGCGGTGCGTGCTCTGCGGGAAGACGGCTACAAGGTCGTCCTCGTCAATTCCAATCCGGCAACCATTCAGAACGACCCCGAAATGGCCGATGTCGTCTACATTGAGCCCTTGCTGCCCGACACCATCGCCCGTATTCTCGAGAAGGAGCGACCTTGCGCTTTGCTGGCAGGGATGGGCGGTCAAACGGCCTTGAACATCGCCAGCGAACTTTCTCACAACGGGACCTTGGAACGTTTGGGTGTCGAACTCATCGGTTCGGATTTGGACGCCATCGACAAGGCAGAGGACCGTGAACTCTTCAATCAGGTCTGCGAATCCATCAACCTGCCCATCAGTCGGGCCATCGCCTGTCACACCATCGACGAAGTGATCGCAGCGGCTGAAGCCATCGGAAGTTGGCCGATTCTCATTCGGCCGGCGTTTACGCTTGGTGGACTGGGTGGAGGAACCGCACGCGACATGGGCGAACTCGTGGAGATCTCTCAACTCGGGCTGCGCAATTCACGCATCTCTCAAGTGCTCATTGAGGAATCGATTCTTGGCTGGCAAGAACTGGAATACGAAGTGATGCGTGACGAAGCCGATAACGCCACCATCGTCTGCACGATGGAGAACATCGACCCGATGGGTGTGCACACCGGCGAATCAACGGTGGTGGCGCCGCTTCAGTCCTTTAGCGATGCAGACCATCAGCGGCTCCGAAACCAAGCGCTGGCTTTGATTCGCGCCCTGAACATCAAAGGGGGTTGCAACGTCCAGTTTGCTTTCAATCAGTTCACGGGCGAAATTCGCGTGATTGAGGTGAACCCGCGTGTCTCCAGATCCTCGGCGCTCGCCTCCAAAGCGACCGGGTATCCCATTGCCAGAATGGCCGCAAAAATTGCCGTTGGCTACACGCTGGACGAGCTTCCCAACCCCATCACGGGTGAAGGTACGACCGCTGCTTTTGAGCCAACGCTCGACTATTGCGTGGTGAAAATTCCCCGATGGCCCTTCGATAAGTTCCGGACCGCCGACCGAACCTTGGGCACATCGATGAAATCCACCGGGGAGGTCATGGCGATTGGACGCAACTTCGAGGAGGCCTTCCTCAAGGCGTGGGCCTCCCTTGAACAAGGGTGTGCACACCCTCGCCCGCTGACCCGTGCGGATGAATCGGAAGGCGAGGGCATGTCGCAACGCGCCCATGAACCCCTGCCCGATGCCACGCTGGTCCAGTGGCTCTCGGTGGCGACCGACCGGCGCATGGGTGCACTTCTCGAGGCCTTCCGCCGTGGCTGGACCGTTGACCACGTTCACGAAATCACTCGCATCACCCGCTGGTTCCTCTACGGCTTTGAGCGCTTGGCGGGCTTGGAGCGGGAGATTACCGAACGCCGTGCGTCGCCTGCAGAACTGACCGAAGAGGAATTGCGACGATGGAAGAGTTTCGGTTTCAGCGACGCTCACATTGCCGACGCCCTTGCTGGCTTCCCTGCAGAGGGTTTCAAGTCCCTTCGCCCGGGTCAAGACGAGCGGGCGGTCATGCAACGCCGGCATCAGGTCGACTTGCATCCTGTCTATCGCATGGTGGACTCCTGCGCCGCTGAGTTCGCTGCCAAAACCCCGTACTATTATTCCACCTACGAGCCGTTCGGCGCTCCGGGGGTTGATACCATACCGAACCTAGAGGAACGGACGAAAGAGCGACTGGTGGCCATCGGTAGCGGGCCAATCCGCATTGGTCAAGGCATTGAATTTGACTACGGTTGCGTCCACGCCGTCAAAGCGATTCGTGAGGCCGGAAAAGACGCCATTCTCATCAACAACAATCCCGAAACGGTCTCAACGGACTTTGATACTTCGGACCGGCTGTATTTCGATCCCCTAACCCTCGAATACGTCAGCGAGATTCTCCTTCGTGAACAGGCCCACGGGATTCTGCTTCAGTTCGGCGGTCAAACCGCCATCAACTTGGCGCTCCCGCTGGAAGCCCGTCTTCCGGATTTGAAGCAAAAGGGGTTGGCGCTGGCGATCATGGGCACTTCGTGCGATGCCATCGACGAAGCCAGCGACCGTGAGCGGTTCGAAGCCTTCGCCTCCAAGCACGGTTTGCGCATGCCTCGCGGAGCGACGGGAACCACCGCTGATGATCTTCGTGCTGCCGTCGAAACCATCGGTTACCCCGTGCTGGTTCGCCCGTCCTACGTCCTCGGTGGCCGTGGAATGGAGATTCTCTCAAATCAACAACAACTGGACGGCTACTTGAAAGAAGCCTACTTGGCTCCGGACAAACCCCTTCTCGTTGACGAATACTTGGGCCATGCAACCGAGTTGGACGTGGATGCGGCCTCCGACGGCGAAGAGGTGCTGGTCGGCGCCATCATGGAACATCTTGAGGAGGCCGGGATTCACTCGGGGGATTCAACCTGTTTCATCCCCGCCCAAAACATCTCAGAGGCCATGCTTGCTCGGGTGGCTGAACAAACCAAGATCATCGGTTTGGGCTTGAACATCAAAGGCTGCTTCAACATTCAATTTGCGATTCAGGGCGACGACCTCTACGTGCTGGAAGTCAATCCTCGCTCGTCGAGGACCGTCCCCTTTGTCGCCAAAGCATCGGGTTTGCCGCTCGCTCGAATCGCTGCCCGAATCACCATCGGCCAGCCTCTGAAGGAGCAGACCATTCCTCGCCGGACGACGGGCCAGGTGTGCGTCAAAGCGCCCGTGTTCCCGTTCATCAAGTTGCGAGGTCTCGACCCGGCTCCCGGCCCGGAGATGAAGTCCACGGGCGAGGTCTACGGCTCGGACGAACGGGCCGATTTGGCTTACCTCAAGGCTCGCCTCGCCACCGAAGTCCCGGTGGCCACCGAGGGCGGTGCATACTTGACCGTACGGGACGAGGACAAGGAGAACTTGGTTCCGGTCGCTCAAGAACTGGTTGAGTTGGGCTTCAAGCTCTACGCCACCGGCGGTACGGCCGACGCCTTGCGTCGTCATGAGGTGCCCGTGACCACGGTGTACCGCATTGCTGAAGGAAAGCATCCCGATGCGCTGGACTTGATGCGTCAAGGCAAGGTCTCGTTCATCGTCAACGTGCCCACGGTTTCCGGTGGCGCTGTGCGAGACGGCAACATGATGCGTCGCTTGGCGGTTGAACTCAACATTCCTTTCGTCACCACCATGCGAGGCGCCGTGATGGAAGCGGCCGCCATGCGAGCCCGAAAAGAAGAGCGTCTCGAACCCCGGAAACTCACGGTGCACTACTGAGCGGTGAAAAGCATCCCTTTATGGGTCAACGCTGGCATTTTGGGATAATGACCTCCTCGTTGCCCGAGTTTCCATCCGGTACGGTCATCGCCTCGGGGCTCACGGGGGCGTTTGGAGCAGCCTTACCTCGGCCGGTCATGGAGAACGTGGACCGTTGGGTGTGGTTGGCCTACGATCAGCTCAACCTTGCGTTTCTTGAGGCACTTGAAACGGAGGAACGCCTCGGTGTGGTGCTCATTGAATCCGTGGAAAAGGCACGAAGGCGCCCTTACCACCAACAAAAATTAGGGGTGCTCCTCTCCAATCAGCGTCATTTTGCGCTTGAACTCGCCGCACAGAGCATTCCGGTCCTTTACCTCATCACTCGTTCCACCTACGGGGACGTGGTGTGCAACCTCTCCCGCTCGCTTGGAGGCCTCTCTGCTTTTGTTGCTGCTGAACGGGAACTGCGCCAAGAGGTTGAACCGTTGGAAAAAGAGGGCATTCTCACCCTCCTGACCCATCCGGGTTGGCTCACGCCGAGGACGTGGTTCACCGAAAGCGTGGGCCACGAACCGCCTTTTCGAATGGAGGCGTTCTACCGAACCGTGCGTCAATCAACGGGGTGGCTGATGGAACACGGCAAACCCATCGGTGGGAAGTACAGTTTTGACGCCGACAATCGCCGTCCTTGGAAAGGCGACCCTGCGTGCCCCGAACCGCCCACCTACCCCAACGACGCCATCGACGACGAGGTTGAGGCCTTGGTTCGCACCCGATACGGCCATCACCCCGGGACGGTTGACCTCACGACCTTACCCACCACCTCAGAAGCGGTGCATCATGCGGTTGATTTTGCCATGCAATTGTTGCCCAACTTCGGCGCCTACGAAGACGCCATGAGCGAGAAAAGCAGGGGCCTGTTCCACTCCAGATTGGCCACGATGCTGAACCTCCATCGCCTCATGCCGTCAACCCTCGTGGAACGGGTGCTTTCAACCGAAGCCCCGCACAACTCCGTGGAGGGCTTTCTCCGCCAGCTGGTCTGGCGGGAATACGTTCGCCACATCCACGAAGTGACCGACGGTTTCCGGACGCTCGAACTCGCTCGCCAACCTGCTCAGCGCGGGGCGCGTTGGGAAGGTTTCGAACAGGTGGACGAGAAGCCCCACCCCAACCACCTCGAACAGGGCAACCCGTTGCCTCAGGCCTATTGGGGTGCAACCAGCGGTTTGCGCTGTTTAGACGCCTCCGTGGAATCGGTCATGGAGGATGGATGGACCCATCATATTCCGCGCCTGATGGTGCTCAGCAACATCGCTAACCTTCTCGATGTTGATCCCCGAGAACTGACCGATTGGTTTCACGTCGCTTTCATCGATGCGTACGATTGGGTGGTCGAGCCCAACGTGCTCGGGATGGGAACCTTTGCGCTTGGTACGGCCATGATGACCAAACCCTACGTTGCAGGGGCGTCGTACATCAACAAAATGAGCGATCATTGCGGGACGTGCGCCTTCCATCCGAAGAAAACATGCCCGATGACGCGCCTCTATTGGGCCTATCTCGCCCGTCATGCCCCTTCTTTTTCGGGAAACCATCGCATGGCCATCGCCATGAAAAACATCGCTCGAAGGGACGAGGGAGAGAAGGCACTGGACGTTGCGGCGTTCGAGCGGGTGAGCCAAGCCCTCCGTGACGGAGATCAAATGCGCCCAACCGACGACGGCGACCTTCGGCGTTGGTCATGACCGGTCCCGTCGAGACGGTTGACAGGTGGGGCAGTAATCCAGCCGCCGCCCTGCGTACCGTTTTCGCAACACGAGGTCGCCGCAGGTCAAACACGGTCGGTCGTTTCGGCAGAACACGGCGTGCCTCCAGGTTCTGCGGGGCTCACCGCGTGCTTTTCCTGCCTCTGCCGTTTCCTTCGGAACGGTGACTCCTGCGGTTTCGTACGCACGGACGGTGATGGATTTGATGCACGACGCCCACCGCTCGACCGTTTCATCGTCCAAATCGCAGGGCCGGTCGTCGGGATGAACGCCTGCTGCGTGGAGGATCTCCGAGCGCAGGTAATTTCCAAGGCCTGCAAAGCATCTTTGGTCGAGCATCAACGTTGCCCCTTTCTTTCTATAGATTGATTTGCTCCGCAAATGTTCCCCCAAAAAGGGAGCATCCACCTCCTCGTCGAGCACATCGGGGCCCAACCGAGCCAAAAACGGATGACCGTTTTCTTCAGGGGTGGGCAGCAGACTGATGTCGGTGGCCGACCACAAACGAACCGCATGTCGGTCGGTGATGAATTCGGCTCGAAGCGAGCGGCGTGAGCGAGGGTCGGTCGTTTTGAGGTGGACGGTCCAGCGTCCGTACAGTTGGTTGTGGCTGTACATGCTGTACCCGCTGCTGAACCGAATCAGCATGGCTTTGGCTCGACTGGTCACGCTCAACACCTCATGGCCGAGAATGAGGTCTTCGGCGTTTGCCAGTGCAGGGTAGGGCCATTGCCCCTCTTCGATGATTTTCCCAACGAGGGCTTTGCCGATGCGGTCGGCGGCGCGGCGGATTTCCGGGCCCTCGGGCATGCCTCAAAACCTGGCGTGAGCGTTATGAAGGGGTGTTTTGTGAACGTTCTCCGAGTTCTCTCCACTTCTGGACAGGCGTTCGTCCCTCACGATTCAAGAATGATTTTTTGGATGGTGAAGGACTTTCCATCATGGCCCCATTCCACACGACCGGGTTCGTTGATCATGAAGTATTTCGTTGCAAATTCTCGGCCGAGGTCGGGATGTTCTTCCTCAAGTTCCACGGCAATCCGGGTGCTGTATCCACCAAGCGAGCCAACCGCTGCAAGGCCACGAATGCCGTCAACGAGGACGGGATGGAAGGTCGAGGGGGCTTGAGGCACCTCGTCAAAGGGGTGGGGGTCGCGCTCAAGTTGCAGGTTTTCTTCGGTTCCGGGTTCGGTTTTGATGTCGGTTGACATGAATGGAGAAGCGTTTGAGTGCATATAAAGCATCAAAACGAGTCCATGGAGAAGCGTTCGTCGGTGGCTGACATGCCCGCAGCTTCAGCACGGGCTGCAATTCTTCGAAGGGTGCGCATGGCGTCATCGATGCTCTCAACTTGTTCAGCAAATTGGGTGGGCGGCCAGCCGCAATCGATGACTTCGGCTTCCACGGCGCTTTCCTCAATCCAAGCACCGCAAGCGGAACCGTAGCAAGCGGCTTTGAAGCGCTCGATGTCGATCCAAAAGGTGGGTCGCTGGCAGACGGGGCAGTGGCGGCATTCGTATTCCGAGAGAATGGTGACGCCGTCGTCGCCCACCACGTCCACTTCCCAAGCGGCAATGCTCGCCCGTTCAAGGGGGACTTGATGGGATTTCTTGAGGAACGAACGCAAGACGCTGAGGGCCGTTGCCTGGGTGCTAAAACAGCCCATGGCCACGACCGAACCGCCCTCTTCAACGGCGCTTGGAACGTAAATCCGACCCGTCACGACCATGGGGGTTGCTCAAGCCGCCGAGGTTTAAGCCTCGCTCATGAACGGTGCCATCGAACCTCAATTGCTGGCAGGCCGCCCGGGTGCGGGAGGGGCGCTTGGGGTTTCTCGATTCGGATTTCAAGCGAAGCCACACCGGCGTGCAAGGCAAGCTTGTCGACGATGCCTTGGGCCATCTCTTCCATCAGTCGGATGGGTTCGGGGGCGTCCAGCATCACGGCGTCAACCGCCGTTTGCAGGTCTGCGTAGTTGAGGGTGTCCTCAAGCCGTTCAATGCGCTCGTTGCTCTGAAGCGTCGCCCAAAGGGTGAACACAAAGGGCTGAGGCGCCTCGTGTTCCTCGTCGTAAAAGCCGTGGACGGCCATCACTTCGTACGCCTCAAGGCCAACGCGCCATTCCACGGTCTCACCTCAAGCGTCTTCATCGCGTTCATGCACCCAAATCAGATGGTATCCGAATTGGGTTTTGACCGGTGGGGAAACGGTGTTGAGCGGCGTGGTCCAAACGGCTTCTTGGAAGGCTTGAACCATTTGGCCCTTGCGAAACCAACCGAGGTCCCCGCCTTTTTGACTGGAGGGACAGGTGCTCTTTTTGCGGGCGAGTTTCTGAAAATCCTTCAGTTTCCCAACCTTGTCCTTGATTTGAATGGCCTCGCTTTTCGAATCGACCAGAATGTGGGATGCCCATGCGCTTGGTGCGACCATGATTCGTCCACCGGTTGCCGTGTTTTCAACCCTCGCTCAGTGGTCCGAGTAGGCGAGGAACCGCATGTAGGTGCCGTAGATGGTCACGGAAACCCCCAGCGACTCTTCGTTGAAGCGGTCCATGGTGTCGAGGTAAGTGTGGTACTCCCAACTCCCGCTGCCGTAGCAAACCACGGCTCGCCCTCGCTCGCTGCCGCCCAAATCGTAGACGAAGGGGCCGTGGTCCGAGTTGTACGGCATGCCGTCGGAGGCGCCCTTGCTCCCGGTGAGGACCGACAAGCGAATGTCGTATCGGTCGGCCACTTCGTCACGCTTGTTTTGGTAAAGTTCCGTGATGCGGGCGATGTGGTCCATGTCCTCCTGGGTGTTGCCAAACAGGGTCAGGCTGTTGCCACGGTTGGAGAAATCGGCATCCACGTGGTTCATGTCGAGGTTGATGTAGAGGCGGAGGTTGTCTTTGAGGCTGTTCTGGAAGGCATCGACGTAGGCTCGACTTCCGTACAGGCCTTCTTCTTCGCCACCCCAGGTGCAGAAGCGCAACGTGCGTTCGGGCGTCCCGGTCTTGTTGACGACCTCGCTCATTTGGCGGGCCAATTCCAAAACGCTGGCGGTTCCCGACGTGTCGTCGATGGCGCCTTGGCCGTGGTAAACGGTGTCGTGGTGGCCGCCGACGATGACGAGGTCGGAGGTTTTTCCGCGAATTTCACCGCACGGGACATAGATGGTTCGCTCTTGGTCGTTGGTGACGTCGATGATCATCTCGAGCACGCCGGTGGGTCCCGTTGCGTTGAAGATCAGGCTTTCGAAAATTTCACCGGCGTCTTTGGACATGGCGATGAAAGGCAATTCGGTTGGGATGGACCCGCCGTTGGCCGCTTTGACATCGTCAATTCCGGTGCCCTTGAAAATGGGGACACAGTCGTTGCCTTCGATCTTCCCGCAGTTGTAGTTCTTGTTTACGCGAATCAAGCCAGCGAGGTCGTTTTCCGCTGCGAGGGAAAGCAGGTCGGTGTTCCCGGTGACGGTGCCGCCGCTGCGAACATAGCCGATGGTTCCGCCTGCGGCGCTCCACAAGGCCTCGTCGCTGCCGTTGCCCAAATCCGTGACCGGAACTTCGTCTTCAAAGGTGTATTCCGACCGGCCCGAGAAGCCTTGAATCACGTAGTCGGATCGGTGTTGGAACTGGGTGATTTGGCTGCCGAGGGAACCGATCCCCTCACAAACGCTCAGTCCGTTGAGCCCTTGGACGCAAATGCGAAGGCTCGGTTCGCTGTTCACATGGTGCATCGGGACCTGATAGGAGTGCAGCGTCGTCGCCATTCCCATGGCGGCGAATTGTTGGTCAATGTAGGCCGATACGTTGGCCTCCTCGGTCGTGCCGCTCATGCGTCCTTCCCAATCCGGATGCCCGTAAGCCACGAGTTCTTCGGCGAAGGTGCGGGCCTGGCCTTGGTCAAAATCAATGAGTTCGTACTCGTAATTTGGGGCGAATCCGAGCCATGTTGGCCGGAATACAAAGGCGGCCGTCACCATCAACAGGACGACGCCAATCGCCGTCAAGGCTTGCGGAGTAAGCACATCCGTACTTCTCCACCAGGGCCCCGTTTCCTCCAGGCCTCCTCCCGATTCAACCTTGGCTTCTTCCTCGAGCGTGAGCACGCTGCCTTCACCGCTGTTGGCCTCGAGGCGTTCGATGAGTTGGGCTTTGGTTCCGCTCACGGCGAGACCTTGTTCGCGCAGCATTTCCTTGAGTTCAGCGACGGTTTTCGCTTCCATGTCCACGGGCTCACCCATGGTTCCCTCGCCTTCATCGTTCAAGAAGTCGGCGGTTCGGAGTTTCCTCAGATTTCATCGCCGGTCCAGCGCCGGCCCACCGTGTGCTCGAGACCCAACTGGTCAAGAATACGAGCGACGATGAAATCCACCAGATCGTCGATGCTCGTTGGGTGGTTGTAAAAACCTGGTGAGGCGGGAATGACGATGGTTCCCCATTGGGAAAGTTTGGCCATGTTTTCGAGGTGGACGGTGGCGTAGGGGGCTTCCCGTGGGACGATGATGAGTTTGCGACGCTCCTTCATGGCCACGATGGCCGAGCGGGTCACGAGGTTGTCCGAGATACCGGCGGCCAACTTTCCAATCGTGGTTCCCGAGCAGGGACAGATGACGACGGCATCGATTTTTGCCGACCCCGAGGCGGATTTGGCGCCGACGTTCTTGGCATCCTCGAGAATGGCGTTGGTGGCTTCTGCTAGGGCTTCCGGGGTCGTGTCGCACTCGTGCTTGAGGGTTAATTTCCCTGAATCGGTGACGACGAGACGAACGGTCTTGCCCATCTCGGAGAGGACCTCAGCGAGGCGCTTTCCGTAAATCGCACCGGATGCGCCGGAGATGCCAATGACGACCTCGCCCATGAGGCAAAACCGGTGGACCTCCCATTTAGCCTCTTGTTCCCAACCGATTCGACGGATTTCTTCGACCGCTGGGGAAAACACCGACTCGCTGGTGGTTGTTTAGCGGCAAGGTGTTTGGAAGGTGTCCTGTGGGAGTGATGGAGATCAGCGTGGTCGCATGGGTAGGGACGAACACGGCCCACTGCGAACCCACTGATACATGTTGATCGTGTTCAAGGGTGTTTAGCACACTCCCTCGTGAAATATGTTATTCAATTATGCGCTTCTCTGGATCACTAGATTATGTTGCGTAGGGATGAAAAGAGCCCCCTG
>JAURDA010000034.1 GCA_030828165.1 Candidatus Poseidonia sp. | reverse complement strand
GGACCGTGACGGGGACAACCGCGGCGACAACGCCAGCGGCACCAACCCCGATACCTTCCCCGACGACACCTCCCAATGGAAGGACACCGATGGCGACGGCTACGGTGACAACCCCGGAGGCAACAACGGCGACGCTTTCCCCTCCGATGCCAGCCAATGGAGCGACGAGGACGGTGACGGCTACGGCGACAACCTCGAGGGAACCAACGGCGACGTGTGCCCGATGGAGTACGGTGAATCGCAAGAACCCCTGAGCCGGGGTTGTCCGGACAGCGACCTTGATGGCGTGACCGATCCGTTGGACGCCTTCCCCGACGACCCGTTCCAATGGGCCGACACCGACGGTGACGGCTACGGCGACCGGCAAGAGGGTCATCAAGGCGATGCTTGCCCGGAGACTCGAGGAACCTCCCTGCTCGACCGGCTTGGCTGCCGAGATACGGACGGTGACGGCTGGTCCGACCCCACCCCCTCCTGGCCAGCCCATCCCTTCGGAAGCGCCGACGCCTTCCCAACCGAAGCCTTGCAGTGGAAGGATTCCGACCAAGACGGCTTTGGAGACCTGCCGCTTGGGGCGTTCCGCGACGATTGTCCCAACGAGCCGGGCACCTCAAAACGGGACGTCCAAGGGTGTCCCGACGACAACGGCGACGGCTGGTCAAATCAATACGGTGAATTGGCCGCCGCCATCGCCATCATGGGCGAAGACCCGGCAGCGTCTTGGCTTACCTACGCCGTTATCGGCATCGGTTTCTTGCTCGGCGCACTCGCTGCTCTTGTTGTCCGAGGCTCACGGCAACGGACGGCGTATTTGGAGCAAATCATGGCGGCGAAAGACCTTGAATTGATGACGTCGCCGGAGGCCTCCCAACCCGTCCCTCAGTTGATTCCCCTCAACGAGTTGCCTCCGCTTCCGCTCTCGCCACCGCCCGGGGGTGAAGGCCATGCGTGAGAAGACCCTGGCATGGGGGGCCGTTGTGGTGTTCCTGCTCACCTTGCTCAGCCCCTTGCCGGTGGTTGCCGGTGAATTGACGACCGAGGAACGCCTTGCGGAGCAGGGACTGACCGTCTTGGCGTTGCGCAACGACACCATCGATACCGACCAAGACGGGGACATCGACGCCGTTCGCGTGGTGGTTGTGCTTAATTCAACCGCTGCCCAAAACGATCTCATCGTCAAATTACGAGGCCTTCACAAGGAGCGCGAGGTGCTTGAAGTGGCCGAGATTTCTTTTTCCGGCCAAACAAACATCTCGCTGGTCTACGATGCTTGGTCCAAAGGAGAACACCGATTGCGACTGGATTTCTTTGACGAGGACGGTGAATTCATCGCTTCCAATCCGCTTCCAACTTTTGTTCTGGCGCCCGCCCTTCAAGTGCCGATGGTGCAACTCAACCTTGAGGCAGGGGCGTCGATTCAAACGGGAGAAGCCTGCCAAATCCAGCGAGTTTTCCTCGATGAGACCGGGCCAAGGTACGGAGAGACGGGCGTTCGGACCTTTTCAGGAGCGCCCTTCAGCGTGCTTGATGCCCACGGCACGCTTGATTGTTCATCGTGGCCGGCTGGGATGTACGCCCTACGGGAAACGTACCGGAACGGTCTGGGTCAGACGGCCGAAGCAAACCTCAATTTCACCATCACCAACCGCCCTGCTCCTCAATTCACGTTGACCTTGCTCGGTCACGAGAACACCACCAATTTGCCGTGCAAGGTGACGATGGTCGCCGAAGAGGCGTCTGCTTCTACGACGTGGACGAAGAACTGGCGAATCAAAGGCAAGCTCGTTGAAGGCGCAAACACCTCCACCTTGGATTGTTCTCAACTTCCTGCCGGGGCATACCTCATCAGCCTCGAGGTGATGAACGAGAAGATGATCTCTTCGACAACGGGCGTGAATCTCATCCGCCTACCAAATCCGAACGCCGGCGAGGACGAGATGGCCACCGCCCCTTCCGCTTCGTTGGGCGAGGATACGCCCACGGAATCGGTTGGTTGGCTCTCCATCGGTCTCCTGGCGCTCGTCGTCACGATCGTGGTCTTCCTCGCTTTCACGGGGAAGCGTCGTGTGGAACCCCTCGATTTGCCCCCTCTTGGTCCAGCCCCTCAGGTGCTTGCGGACGGCCGTCCTGACCCGATGGGTCTTCCCGTCATCACCGATGATCAGGGCGTCATGTGGCGCCAGCACCCGGATGGAAAACTGGATTGGTGGGATGCGGACTGGCAAGTTTGGCACGGGTGGGAACAATGACGCCGCTCGAAATCATCGGTCTCGCTGTGGCTCTTCTCGGGGGGTTGACGGCTCTGCGTCTACTCTACGTATGGCGAACTCGAATCCGTCCGTTGCAGCCATCGCTCGACCTTGTTTGGGCCGCTGACTGCGAGCATTTGACTACCGCTACCGTCGAAGGCAACGACATCACCTTTCGCATGGTGCGTGATTTCACCTGGCGAACCACCCGTGACCGTGACGAACATTGGGCGCCGGAGGTGAAGGTGAAGTTGGACGAACTCAAGGACGTCTGGTTCATCGTCGACCATTTTCACGCCCTCAAAGGATTGGCCCACACCTACTTGACGTTCGATTTCGAAAACGGCACGAGCCTCTCTTTCTCGTTCGAGACGCGACGTGAAAAAGGCGAGCGATACCACCCTTGGGACGGCATGTGGCGAGCCTACGAACTCTACCTGCTCGTTGGCTTTGAACGCGACGTAACAGGGTTGCGAACCAACGGTCGGAAAAACAAGGATTACATGTTTCGAGCCATCACGCCACCGGGCAAGGACAAGGAATTGTTGCTCGGGTTGATTGGGAAACTGAATCAACTCGCCCAATCCCCCGAGTGGTATCACTCCTTGTTGACAACGTGCAACACCTCCATCGTTCGAATCGTGAATCAAGTAACCCCGGGACGCATTCCTTTCCTTTGGCGGAATTTCCTTCCCGGGTACACGCCCAAAGCGGCTTACAGGCTGAAATTGATCGAGGATTGGGGTGGGTTCGAGCAGACGCTCGAATCGGCCCGTATCGACGAAAAGGCACAGGAATGGGACGGTCAAAGCGATTATTCCGCCATGCTGCGCTCTTTTCTTCCTCAGTCGCCGAAGGAGCCGTGAACAACGAAGAGTTGCCCGGCTTCAAATTCGATTTCGATGGAGGCCGCCGTCGCTCGATTGTGGAGACCACGTGAACTTGCTACGAGGTTGGCTCCCTCAAGTTCCCATTCGGCACCTCGGAGGAAAACACCGCGTGCTCCGCTCAGCGTGAACACGGAAAAAACCGACTTAGTCTCAATTTCTATAGAGTATTTCTTGGACGGTTTGATGAAGCGGTGAACCTCGTTGGCACCCAGGCAATCCACCTCCATCGGGGCTCGACTGCATTCCAAGAGGTTGGCCCAAGCATGGTGAACGTCCCCGCCGGTGGCGCCGACCACCACGCACTTGTCAACGTCGTGTGCGGCGGCCTGTGTCAGGGCTTTTGCAAGGTCGTTGTCGCTTTGTTCGCTTATTTCCCATACCTTGCCGCCACGCTCAACATGCCTTTGCAACAACCCAGAACGAACACTGTCCATGTCACCCAGGACGACGTTCACTTCGATCCCCCGTTCATGGGCGAGGTTCAAGGCACCGTCGCAGGCGACGACGCAAGTGGCCGAGTCGAGCAAAGGCTGCAGCCGGTGGAGAGGACACCACTGTCCTCCGGCGAGGATGACCCACATACGCTCGGGCATGCCGGGTGCTCGGCGGACCTTCTTTCTCAATTCAACGGTTTCTTTGGTCGGTTGGCTGACCCCCTTTGGGGGTCAAGACCGAAGTCAACAATGATTTTCAAGGACGGAGGATGTGAAGGGGACATGTCGGACGCCATGAATCAAAATTCACATCTCAAAAGCGTCCTTCTCGTCGTTCTGTTTCTCTGCTCCCTCGCAACACCGTTGACCCCTCCTGCGGCAACGATGGAGGAACTTTCAACCGCTCCGGATGTTCGCCTCAACGCAGCGTTTTCGTTGAGCGAAGGCTCAAGTCACGAATTCGCTGGAACCGCCATCAACGTTGATGGTTTGGACAATGCACTGGTCCGAGAGGAATCCATGTTCGACTATTGGATTTCGACTGAACTGAACAACTCAAGCACGGAAAACCACGGAACTCCTGACATGAAACTGACGCGTTCGGACAAGGAACACTACTGCTGGTCAACCGAGCAGGGGGCGGTTCGAACGGCGATTCATCGCCCCAACGGTTATTGGAGCACGAGCCTGGTTGACACCGTCGCTGCCACTAACGCCTCCGCTCTGGTGGACTGTGCCATCGCCATCACGGACAACGAACTTCCCCGTGTGCTCTACGCCGACGGCGACGACCTCAAGGTGGGCCGTTTTGCAAGGACGAGCCAAGTCTATTACGAAGGGCCAAAATGGCACACCCGGACGATTCTCGAGGACATTTCGCCAACGCATATCGAGCTTGAGATCACCCCAACCGGCGTTGAATGGGGCTTGGTGCGAACCGCCGACGGTGCGCTTCATCAGGTCAACTTCAGCGGCGCTTACTGGACCACCTACCTGCTCGACGCCGGGCCGGTCGGTGAAGACGTTGAGTTGGCGTTGGACGCCAACGGCACCGCTCACATCCTCTACAGCCGGTCAACCGCCAGCGAAGTGGTGTTGCTCCGCATTGCTGACGGTGAGCACGACGTGAGCATTCTTGAGCGGAACGCCGCCCTCGTGGACGCCCTGGGAATGGACCTCGACGCCAACGCCATCGAACAAATCGCCACAGCCACTCAAACTGGTTCCACCTTCACCATCAACCTCATCCGTTCACTCGCAGGTCAGGACACCGGGCGCGTTGACCCCGTTCCCACCGACCATCGAGAAGGTACGGCAGACGAAGCCGAAGGCAGCTTGGCCATGGCCGATTTCAACGACGATGGGTTCGATGACCTCCTCATCAGCACCCCCACGGCCGACATGGTGGGCTTCACCGATAACGGTCGTGTCGAAGTGTACTACGGTTCCTCGGCGGGATTGGAGGCCGTGCCGAGCACCATTCTTGCAGGAAGCGGAGATGGAGAGCATTACGGGCTGGGCGTTGATGTGGGCGACTACAACAACGACGGCATCGCCGACCTTCTCATCGGTGCGCCGGGATGGGACCTCAACGGTTCAACCGACCGGAACGACGGCCGTCTTACGGTCCATTTGGGCTCGCCAGCGGGTCTTCCCTCTGCCCCTTCATGGACGGTCAACGGGTCCGGAAACGAATCCTTGGGCTCCACCCTGACCACCTTGCATCACGCCTCCGCTGCCGACGGTCTTGCAGGCGGGGCTCACGGCTACGCGCTTGAGGTCAGTCAATCGGTCACCCACACCGGGAAAGTCAACGTCTACCAAGGCGGCGAAACCGGGCTTACGCTGGTGCGAAACCTCACCCAGACCGGTGACGGTTCGATGTTTGGTCGGACCCTCGAAGGTTGCGATTTGAACGGCGACGGCCTTGCTGAACTCATCGTCGCCAACACCGGCTCATATGCATCTCCCCTCTCGTACTCTTCTATCGAATATTTTTACGGCGATCTCGCTGGCTACCAAGGCACGCCCGACCACGTCATCTCCTCGCTGGTCCAAGGTCGTTTGTTTGGTCACGGTGTCGTTTGTGCGGGCGACATCAACGGGGACGGCTTCGACGAACACATCCTCACGGAGCCGTTCAACAACACCGACGGCGTCTTCGGTACTGGGGTGCTGTGGTTGTTTGAGGGCACGTCCTCTGCCTTCCCCAGCGAGGCGGACTGGCAGTATTTCCCGACGCTGGCGAATTCAAAAATCGGCGAGGCCATTGCCCCTGCCGGCGACATCAACGCCGACGGTTACGACGATGTGTACATCACCAGCCGACTTGGTTCAAACGCTGGCCGCATCGAAATCTTCCTTGGCTCGGCCGACGGTTTGCGTTCCGACAAACAATTGCTCGCCGAAGGAAATTCCAGCGAGCAACTGGGCTTCCGTGTGGCGGCCGGCGGCGACCTCAACGGCGACGGATTGGGCGACATCGTCTATTCGCAACGCACCGATGACCGTGGCACCGCCTTTGCTCTCGATTACGTGGTGCTGTCCGAACGGGATTGGGAATCGATCTCGTTTGATTATGCAGGACAACTCAACGAATTGGAGTTGGCGACGGCGGACCGTGGAGAAACGAGCATCGCCTATGCCTACAACGACACCCAGCGTTCGTACGCTGCGAAATTGGAGCACATGAAAGACGGTTCACCCGCAGGCCAATGGGTTGACCAGACCGTGGTTCGGACAAACGCAAGCAACCTCTCCATTCGCTTTGATGTACAATCATCGGGGCTCCCGTTGCTCCTCACCGAAGACGATGCTGCGATTCAGCTCCACACCACCCGCTCCATGACGGCGGTTGAACAAGCCGTTGCCACCACGGGCACCATGGGCCAATACATCGGCTCAAACGTCAACCAAGACAATGAGCAAGTTCTTGCTTATACCTCAGGTTCCGGTCAACAGATCTACGCCAGCGAGCAAACGGCATCCGGCTGGGTCACCGACCTGGTCCGTACGGGGGCTCAGCTCGCCAACGGTATCGAGGTGCTGTTTGACAGCAACGACGTGCCGCACCTCGTCTATCGGCACGCTTCGACGGGACAACTCGAACGCGCCACAGGAGGCGGCAGTTGGACCCTGACCACCTTAGGGTCCGTGGATGAAGCGGTGTCCACCCAACACCCGGCGGTTATGCTCGCCAACGACACGCTCGCCGTGGCCTTGGTCGCTTCCAACGGCACCGGCACCAACCTTGCGGTTTGGATGCATAACGGCACGACGCTGACCAAACAAACCATCGGCAACGTGTCCGACCACGGCACCCAACTCGGCTTGGCCACACTCACCAACGGTTCCCTGCTTCTCGCCTCCCTCAGCACAACGGGTGAACTGGCGCTTTACGAGCAATGGCCGGGCGATACTGCGTGGCAGTCCCATGCCGTGCTCCAACCCAGCGGTACCGCCAACGAATACCGCCTCGATCTTGAGGGCGGCGACCGGCCGATTTTGGCCGTTAGGGCAAACGCCGTCTCGTCCCTTCTCGCTCCCAACAGCACCGGTGATTGGGTCACGTTGACCGAACGACCTGCTGCTGCAGTGGACGGCGCTTGGGATGTTCTCCACATGGGTGACCACCTCCTCTTGTTGACCAGCGACCCCGTGTCCAATCACCTCGTGGTGAACACGGCTGAATTGGACGGCGTTCACGTAGGCTACGCCCCGTGGATGTCGGTTCGCTTCGGGGACATCGTGAGCAACCACCCGGTGGAAGCGGTGGTTGACGGCAACGGCACCGTCCACCTCGCATACTGGGACGAGGTCAACGACGATGCGGTACTGCTCCGACTTTACGCCGACCAGGATCGGGACCTTGTTTTCGATTTGGTTGACGAGATGCCCGCCGTTGGGAACCAATGGTCTGATGGCGACGGTGACGGTTTCGGTGACAACCCCCTCGGACCGCTCGCCGACCAATGCCCTTCGTCAGCAGGTCCTTCTTCGTACGTCGTTTACGGATGTGCCGATTTTGACATGGACGGCTTCTCCGATGACATCGACGGTTGCGATTCCTCCGCAGGGACCTCATGGATCGACCGATTCGGTTGTGAGGACCTTGACCAGGACGGTTGGTCGGACAACGGGGCTACCTATTTCGACGGGGACGTCTACAAAGGAAATTGGAAACAAGCGCTTGACACCGACGGTGACGGCTTCGGTGACAATCACGGCGTGGACTGTTGTTCGGTTGAGCTGGACCCGAACGCCGGTGCAGGGGATTTGTTCCCTTACATCGCTTCGCAATACGCCGATTACGACGGTGACGGCTTTGGCGATAACGACACCGATACGGTGTACGGCGACTTCTGCCCTTGGGATTGGGGGGCTTCGTGGCGGGACCGGAACGGTTGCCTGGACTCCGACGGCGACGGTGCAAGTGACCCTTCAGACGAGGGGACGTTCTTTGAGTGGAACATCGAACTTGGAGCCGATGTTTGGCCGTTCGACCCCACGCAATGGACCGATACCGACGGTGACGGCTTCGGTGACAACCAATCCGAAAACGCAACGCTCCCCGACCGTTTCCCGCTGCGCATCGTGGCTGCAAACGACACGGACGGCGACGGCTATGCCGACAATTGGACGGCCTTCGCCACGATGGACGACGACAACGACGGCATCATCAACCTCAACGACATGTGCGTTGATTCCAACACCTCGCTCGACATCGGCTCCAACGGGTGCGACGAGGACCAAGAAGCCAACCTTACGTTCCCCAAAACCTCGTACAGAGAAGGGTTGGAATTGGACCAGTGCCCCGAAGTTTGGGGCAATTCGACGGTCCCGGTTTACGGGTGTCTTGACTCGGACGGCGACGGCTTCACCGATCAGTACGCCTACGACACGAACCAAACCAGCGGTTTGCGAGAGAATCAAGTCGGTGACGCTTTCCCGCTCGAGAAAACGCAGACTTCCGACACCGACGGCGACGGGTTTGGCGATAACCCCCTCGGAGAAAATGCGGACGAGTGTCCGTTTGAATTCGGGGTTCTCGAAGGCACAAACGGCGTTGGTTGCCGTGTCATTGACGTTCAAGACAACGACGGGGACGGCCTGATCAACGATCTCGATATCATCTGCCCCAACAGCCCGGCCGGAGAGGCGGTCAACGAGGACGGATGCGCTCAATCCGAATTGGACGACGACGAGGACGGTGTCAAGAACAACGTGGACCTCTGTTCCCAAACGCCGACGGGCGTGGCAGTTGACGCAGACGGTTGCAGCGCTGAGCAACGGACCTCAGATTCGGACGGGGACGGCTTGAACGACCCCGAAGACCGTTGCCCCAACACGGAGGCGGGCGAAGACGTCGACCAGTTCGGTTGTTCTCAGGCCCAACGCGACAGCGATGGGGACGGGTTGTCGGACCTTGACGATGCCTGCGATGACACACCACCGGGCTTCCCGATTCTTGAAAACGGCTGCACGGATGAAAGTGCGCTCACTGTGGACCTTGATGGAGACGGCTTTGCTGGTGCATACAGCTACGACATCGACCCCGATACGGGCCTCCATGTCAACCAAACCGGGGATGCCTTCCCGTCCGACCCCACCCAATGGTTTGACTCCGACGGGGACGGTCTCGGAGACAATTGGGGTTCGGTGTCGTGGAACAATTCTCGTGACCCTTCATGGCCGGGGATGTTTGTTCAGGGCGCTCAAAACGCGGACTTCTGCTCGGCCGAAGCGGGTAACTCCACCCTCGACTTCCCGGGTTGTTACGATGACGGCGACGGTTGGGCTGACTTTTTGGAGCCGGAAACCCTCCAAAACAACCCCACGCAATGGAAAGATTCTGATTTTGATGGCTTTGGAGACAACTGGGGCGACGCTTCTTGGACGCCGCACCGTGACCCGACTTGGCCCGGGGAGTTTATCGAAGGAGCCACCAACGCTGACCTCTGCCCAACCACGCTTTCCGGCCTCTTGGGTCAACTGGACGAAGACGGGTGCCATCCTTCCGAGCGGGACTCGGATTACGACGGCGTGAAAGACGACGCTGACAATTGCCCCAACGATCCCAAAGGCGTTGACGGCTACACCGACGGTTGCCCCTACGTTGCGGTCTCCGGTGACGGCGATGCCGGTGTGTTCGGATTGGATGCGGGCACCTTGATGGTCGCCGGTGGAGCGGTCGGCCTCGTCATCCTGCTGGGTCTCATCATCGTGTTGCGCTCTGGCCGTGAGGACGATGACGTGGACGATGATGAGTACGACGATTTCTTTGATGACGACGAGGAAGAGGAAAGTTTCCTCGACAAGTTGGATGCCAAACGGGCCGCTCCCGCACGTTCACGCCCCGCACCGTCCCAAAGCCAAGGGGAGCGACGCGAACCCGGTAACAGCCGTCCAGCACCTTCACGGGCCGGTCCCGGTGGCCCTCCCAAAGCCAACGCAGGCCCACCGAAGCGCGGTCCAGGCGGCCCCCCTCGCAGCGGCCCGCCTCAGGCCTCGTCGGCAAAGCCAGAACCCGTGCAAATAGTCGCCAAGAAAAAATCGGTGACGACCGTCGATGATACCCCCTCAACAAAAGTTCGAAAAGCAAAGATTCAGGTTGATTTGAGCATCTTTGAGGACTGGCAGCGTGATGACCGAGAATCTGCCGTGGAGTGGGTGGTCGGTGCATTTGCAGACGGTGACCAAGAGCGCAACGTGCTGATGCAACTTCAGGAAACGGGTTGGACAGCAGAGCAGTCTCGAGCGATTTGCAACCTTGCGAAAAACAAGGCGGCTTGACATCCGTCATGAGGTCTTAAATGAAGGTCAGGTTTGGACAGAAGAGGGAGGATAAACCATGAGCGATGAAGCCACTGGAAATTCAACCACCATCGAGGTGGATGAAGCAGCGGCCTACTTCGGTGTCACGGAATCCTCCGATGTGCTTCACGCCATGATGGCGATGCCTCGAGACCAAGCCATGGTGCAGTTTTTCGAGGTGCTTTCCGACATCGTGTTGCGGCCCGGAGATTTTGATTTCGAAGCCGCCAGCGAACGCATGCAGTGCGAGGGCGGGGAGATCTACTACCTCGTTGCGGGCCACTTGGGCTTGATGAGCCTGCCCGACCCGCTCCTGCAAAGTCTCGGCATGCCCGATTCCAGCGGTGCTGCTGGTGGCGAAGTCTTGACTTCCCTTGACGCTGAGCAAAAAGCCCAGTTGGAGGGTCTTGCGGACCCGATGCGGATGATGAAGCTGTTCGCCGTGGCCCACCAAACAGGGGCAGGCGATGAAGTTCTGAAGTACCTCAACACGCTTGACGGCATGCTGGCCAACGTCGCCGGGTCCGTTGACGCTCTCGTCACGGTCAACAAAGAACTCAATGCCGCGCTTGACGTCGCCGGCCACGTCGTGCCTATCGCCTCATTGGCCAGCGGTACCGCTTCCGCTGCAACCGTGGATATTCCTGAAGGTCTTGAGTTGCCAAAAGCCCCTGAAACGGTGGCCCCTCCACCCGCTCCGTCTCCCGAACCCGCTGCAGCCCCCGCTACCGAAGGCGTTCCACTTCCGGGCGCCGAACCTACCGCACCGGCTGTTCAATCCGAATCACCCATTCCGCTTCCTTCCTCAACGGTGGCGCTCCCAGAGGTCGAGAAGACGGTTGAGGTTGAAGCCCCCGTGAACGTGGAAAACGAACGGGAGGTGGCTCGGGCAACACAAGATGCGTTTTCCGGGGCGTTTGGCTCCCAACTTCTTTCGGAGGCTGAACCCGCTGAACCGGAGATTCCTGATGCCTCGGTTGAACCGGTGGAACACGAGGACGAACCGCAAGGCGACGAAGACGAATTCGTCAGTGCTGCGGAACATTTCATCGCCGCAGATGAAGACGGCAGCGGGGCCTTGGACGTCGAAGAATTGGCCCGAGCCACCGGCACGACCGTCGAAGAAGCAGCGGCCCTTCACGCAGAAGCGGACACCGATGGCGACGGTGTGGTTTCGCTTTCGGAATTCATCTCTTCACCCGCTGCTGAGAAGACGGCCTCGCTTCCCAAACCGGTGGCGCCGGTTCGCCGACCCTTGGGCAACAACGCCCAAAACACGGCTCAACCGGTCCAGCAACGACCACCTCCGCTTGCCCAACCGCCCGCCCAGCAACCGATGCCGAATCAACAAGCCTGGCAACAGCCTCCCCCTCAACAAGGATGGCAGCAACCTCCTCCTCAACAGGGGTGGCAACAACCTCCCCAACGCCCCTTGGTACAACCCACCATTCGGTCGGGTGTTCATTGCCGCGGTTGCGGTGTGGGACTTGACCCGTACTGGCGGTTTTGCCCGGTTTGTGGCCAGCAGAATCTCGGTTATTGATTCAGTTGATCACAAAGGAACCGTTCTCGAGAAGAGGGGATTCGTCCAGCCATATGCTCGGTGAAGCGAGCACGCCCGAAATTTGGATACCAACGGCGGCCGTTCCACCGAGCGTGGTGTTGTCGCCAATCGAAAAATAGGCGGTCCCAAGGCGTTTTTCGTCTTCGAGCACGTTGCCGAGGAGCCGAGCGTTTGGGTTCATCCCGAATCCGAATTCGGCGATCGTCCAAACGCTTTCCTGATCTTTGGCTTTCAAGCGTTTGGCGGCTTCGCCAAAGGTTTGTCGAATCTGGGCGGCAGCCGTTCCCCCCCTGACGTCAACGACCAAACCGTTCTCAACCTGAAGGGTGACGGGTTCGTCAACTAGGGCCGAATCCCATGAACCGTCAATGACGATGGTCCCGTTCATCGTTCCTTCTCGCGGCAGCGTGAAGATCTTACCAGCAGGCAGATTGGTGAGCATGCGCGGTCGGTTGCAAACGCCGTTGTCGTCCAGTTTCCACTCCCGCCAGTTGACTTCAAAGGTAACGTTGGTTCCCGTATCGGACTTGACGTTGATGATGCGTTTGCGACGAAGCAAGCCGTTCATTTCACCGATGTTTTTCTTGATGATGTTGAAATCGGCCGCCATCCCACCTTCGGTGAACATGTCGAGGGTCATGCCGGGCATGGTGGCCACGCGCGCACCGTCTTTGATGGCCTGACGAACAGCACGGGTGTGGGTGAGGGAATATTTTGTGGGGGCGATCACGACTTGTTGTTGCCGCATCAAGTTTGCAACGGGTGAGGGCGGTTCGTCTCCATGATGTCGCCCTTTGGGCATCACGATCAGCAACACGCGGTCGGAGCGAAGGCTTGCTGCGTCGTGCAGCGCCTGACCGATTTCCGTGGTGGTTGGGTCGCATACGATGAGGATGTTTTCGCCTCGACGCAGGTCCATGCAGGTGTCAATGACCGTGAGGGCACTCTTGGCCATGCGTTCATCGTGGCCCATCTCCTCGCCCTCGCCCTCCGGGTACTTCGCCGGTTCAAGGTCGGCAAGGACTGCCTCGGGTTGACCTTCAGCGAGATCCAAGATCTCCTCGATATCGCTGTCAACGTCCGAACCCTCGTTCCCTTTTGAGCCGTTTCGGCGGAAAGGGAGGGCCATGATTACGGTAGAGTTCAGCCGTTCTTCAATGTGTGCTTTTTTCAATCCAAATTCGCTCACTTCTCTACCATCAAGTCGGAGGGGAGCGTTGAAGAAGCACGGAGCCGTGTTCAGTGCATGGACCTCTACGAGGAGTTTCTCAAGCGCGTGCAAGACATCCATCGCCTCGGCGCCCTGCAAGGTCACCTTGGATGGGACCAAGAGGTGTTGATGCCCGCAAAGGGCGCTCAAGCCCGAGGCGAAATGATGGCTTGGCTTGCCGGTCAACGCCACCAACAATTGACCGATGGACGCACGGGTGAACTTCTGAGCGCTTTGGAAGATGCCAACTTGGATGCAGACCAAGCGGCCAATGTCCGTGAAATGCGTCGTATGCACGACCAAGCCGCCCGCCTCCCCCAATCCTTTGTGGAAACGTTCGCCAAAGCCCGGTCCGAAGCCTTGGTTGCCTGGCAGGAAGCACGGAGCGCCTCGGATTTCGAGGCGTTCAAACCGTCGCTTGAACGCCTGATTGCGCTGACCCGAGAGAAGATCGACCTCCTCGGCGTGACCTCAACGCCCTACGATGTCTTGCTCGACGAGTATGAAGTCGGTATGACGGTGGAGGACTATGACCCACTGTTCGCTGGTTTGAAAGCCCGGCTTGTCCCGCTCCTCCAAGCCATTACGGTTGCTCAATCCTCCACGCCCGACCCGTCGCTGCCCGAGGGCTTGCGCTTCTCCGTTGACGCCCAGAAGGTCTTTTGCAAGGCCGTCTCGGCCAACATGGGCTTTGATTTTGAGGCAGGAAGAATGGACGCATCGACGCATCCGTTTTCAGCAGGGCTTTGGCCGGGGGACACCCGCTTTACCACCCGTTTTGATGAGGCCGACCCGTTTTCATGTCTGTACGCCGTGATGCACGAGACCGGGCATGCGCTTTACGAGCAAGGTCTGGACCACGAGCATCGGTTCACCCCACGGGGCGGAGCGGTCTCGCTGGGCGTCCACGAATCCCAAAGTCGCTTTTGGGAGAATCAAATCGGGCGAACCCAAGCGTTTTGGAAAGCGGCTTTGCCGTGGTTCAACGAGGCTTTTCCTGATGCTCCAACGTGGAGTGAAGTGGACTTGAATCAACTCGCAAACCGTGTTGAACGGGGCTTCATTCGGGTTGAAGCGGATGAAGTAACTTACAACTTGCATGTGATGATACGCTACGAAATTGAAAAGCAATTGTTCAACGGGGATTTGGCGGTTGACGACCTTCCAACCGTTTGGAACACGATGTTCAAAGAATGGTTTGACCTTGATGTCCCTGAAGACCGTTTGGGCTGCCTTCAGGACATTCACTGGTCCATGGGCGCCTTTGGTTACTTCCCAACCTACACCCTTGGGAACCTCTACGCCGCACAGCTCCTGGAGGCCATGAGCAAGGACCTGGGCGACATCGATGAACGGGTGGCTTCGGGAGATTGGGAGCCCATGCTGGCTTGGCTGGGTCCGCGCATTCATTTGCGAGGCAGTCAGGTCACGCCAGCTCAACTCATCGAGGACGCTACCGGAAGCCCGCCGAGTCCCGAACCGTTTTTGCGATACGTCGAAGAAAAATACGGCGCATTGTACAAGTTGGGTTAACGCCACGGCATCATGATCAGCGGTGTGCCCGCTTCGCCGGGCTCCACCAGCAGTCGTCCTTTTTGGCCCGTGGCTTCCGTTCGCTCAAAAACAGGTACGCCAGCAACGACGGTCACTTGCGCCCATCCGACCAATTCTCGGCCACGGAACGGGCTCCAGCCGACGCGACTCCAGACAAGAGCATCGTCAACCGCATGGGGGGTCGCCATGTCCACGAGGACAACATCCCCGTCTGCCCCTTCTTCGAGGCTTCCTTTTCCAACCATGTTGTAGCACTCAGCGACGTTCGTTGACATCCAACGAACGACGTCCTCCACCGAGCACGCACCGTCTCGTGCATGGGTGAGCATCACCGCGAGTGAGGTTTCCACGCCCGGCATGCCGCTGGGTGCATCGGGGAAGCCGGCGGCTTTGGCTTCCAAGGTGTGGGGTGCGTGGTCGGTAGCGATGCATTGGACGGTACCTTTTCGCAATTGGTCCCACAAGGTCTCTCTGTCCGCTTTGTACCGGATGGGCGGGTTCATTTTCAACCGGGTTCCTTCACGTGCAACATCGGTTTCGTCAAAGGTGAGGTGCTGAGGGAGGGTTTCGGTGGTGATGATGGCTCGCTCATCGTCCACCTCGGAGGGCAGGGCAGTGATGCCTTCAAGCCAGTCGGCTTCGATGCCGCTGGTGAGGTGCAGAACATGAAGACGGTGGCCTGATTCTTGGGCCAACTCAACGGCCAGCTGGGTGGCAAGCAGGGCCGTGACGTCGTCCCTCCATTCGGCGTGAGCCGCCATATCCGTGCGCCCCTTCACGTCTTCAAAGCGCTCGATGAGCCGTTGTTCGTCTTCGGCGTGAACGGCGATGAGCCCACCGGTTTGGGAGAAAATTTGCTCCAGTGCTTCGCGTTCGTTGACCAGCAAGGTCCCGGTCGAAGAGCCCATGAAGACCTTGATGCCGCAGATTCCGGGGATGCTGACAGGCGATTCAGGCGTGCCGACGGCCTCTTGCAAATCCGAGATGTTGTCGGGGGTTGCTCCGATGAAAAAGCCGTAGTTGTTGACGCATTTCGCAGCAGCAGTGGCCAATTTCATGTTCATGCCTTCGAGGGTGGTGATGGACGGTTTGTTGTTGGGCATGTCCAGAAACGAGGTGACGCCTCCGCTCACCGCGGCCGCTGAGCCAGACCCCAAGTCCTCCTTATCAGGTTGACCGGGGTCACGAAAGTGACATTGCGGGTCGATCATTCCTGGAAGGAGGTGCAAACCTCGCCCATCGATGAACAACTCGTCTTCCAGTGGCTTGAGGGTCTTACCGAGCGCAACGGTTTCAATGCGCCCGTCTCGAATACGGAGGTCGCCGATTCCGGTCGCATCCGGGAGCACCATCGTTGCGCCGTGAATGAGCAAGTTGCCGGTCATGTTGGTGTTCTCCAAGTTGAGGTGGTGGGGGTCGGCTCATCAACATGATGCAACTGCTTGGGCTCAACGACGTGCGGATTTTGGTCGAAAGGCGTCGCAGACGTCTTCGTTCATGTCCATGTACGGGCCACCCATGAGATCAACGCAGTACGGCACCGCCCGCCAAATCTCGTCAATGGTTTCTCGGATGGCCTTCGGACGGCCGGGAAGGTTGAAGATCAGGCTGGAGCCTCGCAAACCTCCAACTTGGCGGGAGAGGATGGCCGTTGGGACGAAGGCGAGGGAAATGCTCCGCATTTGCTCACCAAATCCGGGCATCATTCGGTCACAAACCGTCTCGGTAGCCTCAGGGGTGATGTCTCGTACCGCCGGTCCGGTGCCGCCGGTCGTCACGACAACGCTGCACCCTTCTTCGTCGCTCAGTTCGATGAGGGCCGCTTCAACGGCCTCCTGTTCGTCAGGAACGCATCGGTAATGGGCGGTCCACGGGCTCTTGATGGCTTCCTCGAAAAAGGAAAGAATGGCAGGACCGCCCTCGTCCTCATAGGTTCCTTGGCTGGCCCGGTCGCTCACGGTTACGATGCCGAGCACGACGTGTTCTCCGACATGCTCTGCTGACGCGGACCGCTCGGTGATGCGCTGCATGGTCCCACCTACTGGTCCCCGTATTTGGCGACGATGTCGGCGTGGAAGTTGTCGAGCAGGGTGTCCTCGAACAACTCGGTTTGGCGCCGCATCTTGGTGGACCGGATGTGGAGCACCGCCATCAGAATGAAGACGATGATGACCAACGGAATGAAGACCTCAAGTTTGTACTGGTGCATGAACTTCACAATCCCTTCAGCGGTGTACGCCCAGGTAATCGAAGCGATGGAGCCCCCGACCAGCGTGGCGATAAGGACGCGCATGAACTGCATTCTGGAAAGCAATCCGAGCATGGCGCCCACCAGCACACCCGAGGCCATGAAGGGAATCCATACGAAGAAAATGAGGCCCCAAAAGCCCCATTTGTTGATCATCTCACGCTTCTCATTCGCCATGTACTCCACGGTGGAAAGCGTGTCACCGAGGAATTTTGTTTGCAGCATTCGGCCGCCCAAACCGTCTTGCCGGGCCACCGCAACGATGCGCTCATCGTCGGTTTGCGATTGCCGCTCAACCCGTCCGGCCCCTGCTCGGTCGGCGAGGGTGGAGACTTCGTTTCTCGTCTTCACGATGAGTTCCTGGGAGCCCAGCAAGTCCTCGTTCCGGTCGTGAATAAAGCGAAACAATTCGTCCTTCATTTGGGTGGAGGTCTTCCGGAACCGGAAGAAAGCAAAGCGTTGGGTTGGTCGGTAGATGACGGAGACAAAGACCACTCGGTCGTCGCTGGTCACCACGGCTCCCTTCATCTGGACGTCGTTGCGGCGCGTGAAGAAGAGGTCCAAACTGTCCCGAACATCGTCCTCAATTCGGGAAAGCGAATGCAGTTCGGAGAAGAAGGACGAGTAATCTTGACGTTCGTTGAGAGCATCTTCTTGCTCGTCCGTTCGGGTTCCGATGCCGACGCCGGAATCAAAGTCGATGCTCTGACCCGCACCGATGACTCGAACGTTGAGCTGGACAGGTTTGAACACGCGGAAGATGGCGAACTCTTCCAACAGGTTGCGGAGCAGTTCAGCCCGCACTTCCTTGGAATCGGAGAGCGTGTTTTCCGTGTTTTGGTAGGCCACCATGATGTCAATTGACAAATCCCGTATTTCGATCTTGAAGAGTTCATCGTCGATGTCGATGCCCAACTGTTCGCCAACGGCATAGACGGTGTCTTCAACCAGACGTTGAATGTGAGCGCGGGACAGGATGTCGTCGGTGTCTTGGTGGTAGACCTTGTACATCACGGGGTAGATGACCAGCAGCGAGATGATGGAAAGCGAGAGGGAAACGAAGGCCATCCACCACGCTGGTATGCCGGCAGCGCCACCCGTCAGCATGGCGGTTTCTCTTCCCCCGCCAAGTTCGGCGCCCATGAGCAGGTAGCCCCAGTCGCCAAGGTCCTGCACGGACCAGCACGAACGAGGTCCAGAATCTTCGATTCGAACATCGGAATGTTCAGCGTCGTCGACAAACGGGAGGAAAGCAAGGGCCTCCTTGGAAATCGTGTGCTCAAACATGACCGTTGAGGTCAACGGTCCAACAACGATGGAGGAGGTTGGGGACTTGTCTTCCCGAACGGTGACCTCAAACTTGAGTTCAAATTGACCTTCGGAAAGTTCGGAGTAGGGGGCCGAGAAGAAGGCTCGTCCGTGGTTTTGGTCGGCTTTGTTGATGATTCTGGTCGTCCCGTTTGCCCCGTAAGGTTCGTCGACGATGGACAAGGTTTGGTCGTTGACGACCTCGTAAAACGTGTAGTTGAGGAAGGCCACCCCGTTGGGGAGGTTGTGGCCAGCGATGGAAAACAATTCACGGTCGGGGTTTGGGAAGATGTTCAACCAGGGCTCATCGGTGATTTCTTCGCATTCGTCCCCGATGTCAAGGAAGGTGGTTGAAGCCGCGTGATCAAGCGTCGTTGAATCGCCCAGGGCGCCCGAGGACATCGAAAACAACAGGAGCGCAAAGACGGCCCCGTAGGCGAGCCCGCCCAAGAGGACAAAATCTTCAATTTTTGAAAGAAAGATTCGGCCCCCGCCCATTCGACGTTGCCGGATTTCCTGCAGTTCCTTGGCTTCTCGGTCTTTTGTCCGGGTTTGTTCTTCGTGGGCTTCGTTGGCGGAGGACCCATCGATGCCATCCTTCGCCATGGTGGACCATACTCCCTCCGGTTCAAGAATCCTTTTCCGATTCGGGGTTGAAATCCGGGGAAAGGGGGCCGTTCTATAGAATTATGAAACGGGCAGGTTCC